>CACXHC010000117.1 GCA_902767285.1 uncultured Ruminococcus sp. | reverse complement strand
GCTGTTACGCAGAAGGATAAGTGCGTCACCGGCTGTTACTTGACCATCACCATCAATATCGCCGTAAGTTCCTTTTTCAACAGGCACATCAGGAGATTCGTCTGTATCGGTATTCTTTTCTTTGTCTGTTGTGGAATCTGTATCGGTCTCGGTTTCTGTGTCTGTTGCTGTATCTATTGTTTCCGTATCTGTTGCTGTATCTGTTTCTGTTGCTGTATCGGTTTCTGTTGCTGTGTCGGTTTCTGTTGCCGTGTCTGTTTCTGTTGCCGTGTCTGTTTCTGTTGCTGTGTCTGTTTCTGTTGCTGTATCGGTTTCTGTCGAAGTATCAGTTGCGGTATCTATTGTTTCTGTTGAAGAATCTGTATCGTCTGTTGAAGTATCTTCAAACATTACGATTTCACTCTTTTCAGCCTTAACAGCTTTACCACAGTAGTTTACAACAGTTTCGGGAACTGTCAATGTTACTTTCGGGGTTTTCTCTTTGAGAGTAAGTGTGAATACTTTAGCAAATACATCGCCGTTTGTGTTTGTTTCGTTTTTAGCGTATTTGAGAGTATATTCAACATCGCCTTTTGCTGATGTAACCTTGATGTTCGACATCTTTGCAGGATCCATATACTGATCAAAAGTAATTGTTATTGTTTGTTCGTCATTCTCAACCTTTTCGATTTTCGGATTTGCCGACAACGCAAGATTGATATTTACATCTATCTGCGGAGGAGGAACAGGAAGCCACTCGGATTCTGCTTTTTCGTATCCGTCTTTCTCGACAACTACACGCCACCAGCCTTCGGGAACATCCCAAGCATAGTTACCTGTGTTATCTGTAAGAAGCGGGTTCTCCTGACTGTATTCTTCGGATTTCCAGATTACGGCTTTTGACTCATCAGGTTCATTCCAGTATGATTCATTTTCGCCATCGTAAGGAATCCAGTATGCTACAACTTTTGCTCCGCTTACTCTGTTAGTTGTAACTGCCTCATATACATATCCGCTCGGGTCAATGGAGAACGAGAGGACATTTCCGTACATTGATGATGTTGTTTCGGCGTTTTCGCTGATAACATCGCCTGTACCGTCACCATCGCCGTCACTGCTGTCGGGTTCGTCATCGGTGTTGCTTGGATCTCCGCCTGTCGGCTGGTCATCGGTATCGTTGCCACCGTTGCCGCCGTTGCCGCCGTTACCGCCGTTACCACCGTTGCCACCGTCGCTGTTATTTTTGATTATCTGAGAAATAATAACGTCATCTATATAATTGATGAGCGACAATGCCGGATGTTTGCCGAAATCATAACCGCATATAAGCGAAATATATGCACCCATGATTTTAGCTGCTGTCATTTCGATAGAAACTTTTCTGAGTTCGTTAAGCTGACGAAGTTTCTCTGCCTTCACTTCCTGAGAATCGTTTGAAGAAATGATATTTGCACGAGCTACTGTATAATTTATTACATAATTTTTGCAAACGATGTATTCTGCTGTATCAGTCGCGGCATAGTTAAGACCTGATGCGAGAACTCTCTCAAGATCCTCATCTGCAACGTGCATAAGAACCATTTTTCTTGCACTTGTCAAGCCGAATACTATAATTTCTCTTTCTGCGTAGTTATTGCCTGTTTGGTAGCTCCAAACGATAGTTTCGTTGCTCTTTGCGTTTGAATCGAATGTTGAGTATGTGGTAGTACCGTTTTCGGTGCGGCTTCCCCAACCGTAATCTTTAACAATGCCTTCGAAATCTTCAGCAGATGTCGTTATACCATGATTTTTTCCATAGGATTTAAGTTCATCTTTCGAAAGTTTGTCATAAGTGTAGGTAATAACGTCGTTATCGAATGTTCTTATAACAATTTTCTTATGATTTTCGCCGTCCTCTGTCAATTCGTGAGCGGCTGTTTTGAGAATTTCGGGAATCATATCTCCGTTGTACATTGTGTTAAGATCATCAAGAGAACGTTCTTTCTGAATCTGTCTTTCGAGATATTCAACACCAATCTTTCCGGGAACATAAGTATGATCGCTGTCATCAAAATATCCCTTTGCAACATAAAGACCGAGTGCGGGGTCATAAGTAGCAGTCATTCTCTTTGTTACTTGGTTTCTGGTACTTGTTATATATACTTTTTCGATTTTGTCGGTGTTTTCGTATCTTACGAGGAATGTAAACGGTGTTTTTCCGTGTGCGGATTCGAGTACAAATGTTACGTTGTGCTTTTTGCCCGAGAGAAGATTATAGCTCAAACCGTTGTACTGCATTGTAAATCCGCTGAGTTCGGGAGCATTCTCAACAAATTTAACTGTCTTGGTTGCCGAGATAATATCTCCGCCTTTGCCGACTGTTTCGCTTCTTATGCTGATACGGTCACCATCGGCAACTGCACCGAGGTCAATAGATGTTTCGTAGTATCCTGCTTTATTTGCCTGTACGGTTGTTTTGAGCAAGCCTTGAGCGTAAACATCTATATTGCTTTCAGCCGGAGCAATACCCGAAATATTAATAGAATTTGTTGAAATAATGTTTTCTGATGTGAGAGTGATTATCTCATAGCTCTCGTTTACTATGTCGATAATATCGAAATCATCGTATGAGCCGAGTGTATAGTTAATAATTGCGTATGTTTGAAGAACACAGTCGTCATTGAGTTCAAGAGTGAATGTTATCTTGCCTGATCTCTTAGATACAGGAATAGTAAGGTGGTTGTCATCTTCAATGAGATCCTGACAAAGTTCACCATTAAGGTATACGGAGTTTTGAGAAATATCTGCTCCATCGGGAATAAAGAATTTAACCGATGCATTAGATACATTGTTGTATACTGTGTTTTTAATGCTGTAATTGCAGTTTACAACAACTTTGGAACCGGACAAAAGCGAATAGTTGCTGCGAGATGTATCAAGCACTTTTACCGAGTCTGTTCTTTGGTCGTTGTTTGATATAATGTTGATTTTTTTGTCAATAAAGCTGATTACGCCTTTATTGTACTTGGGGCAATATAATGTGAGAACAGGACAGTACTCAAATGCGTTTTCTGCTATATCACCGATTGTATCGGGAAGTGTTATTTCTCTGAGTCTGTCACAGCTTGCAAATGCTCTTTCACCGATCGTCTTGATAGATGCAGGAAGATCAACATTAACAAGATAATTACTTCTATAAAATGCGTTTTTCGGAATAGCTTTTACGCCATCGGGAATTGTTATATCCGTAAGGCTTTCACAATTCTCGAAAATTCTGCCGTCACCGCTAACGCTCTCCCACTTTAACGGATAGTGGAAAGATGCAAGCGTGTGGCAATTCATAAATGCCTGCGAATCGATTTGTTTTACGGAATCGGGAAGTTCGGCACTCGTAAGTCTGTAACATTCTCTGAATGCGTTTGTTTCGATAACTTCCAAACCGTCACTGAAATTTATGTCGCTGAGCTGATAGCACTCTGAAAATGCACTTTGACAAATTTTCTTCAAAGTTGAAGGAAGTACGATTTTTTCAACATAATTTGCATGATAGAATGCTGCTTCGGGGATTTCGGTTACGCCTTCGGGAACAACGATCTCTTTCAGGCTTTGGCAATCATCAAAAATATGACCCTCTGTCTTTGTAAGATTTTTGGGATAATGAATGCTCGAAAGTTTGTAACAATCTTCAAAAGCGTATGCTTTTATTTGTTCAACGCTGTCGGGAAGTTCTATTGTTTCGAGTTTCTTATCGCTGTAAAAAGCTGCATATCCGATGAAAACAGTTTTCGAAGATAATGTAACTTTTGTGAGGGATTCACACTCTCTGAGACAGCCATCTGCAATAGATGTAACAGCATCGGGGATAGTGATCTCGGTAAGACCTGTGCTTTTGAATGCCTCATTGCCTATCGATTTTACAGATTCGGGAATGCTTACAGTCTTAAGATTTATGCAATATCTGAATGCAGCCTCGCCGATTTTTGTGAGAGTTGAAGGCAAGTTGATTTTTTCAACAAGATTCATGTTACAGAAAGCGTACGAAGGAAGAGTTTTTATTCCTTCAGGAAGAGTTATTTCCAAAAGATTTTCACAATCTTGGAAAATATTCTCTCCGGCTGATTCCCATTTTAAGGGAAGTGTAACACTTTCAAGTCTTTTACAGTTTCTGAAAGCACTATTTTCTATGGATTCAACCGAGTTCGGAATTACAACTTCGGTCAATCTTTCACAATGCTCGAAAGCACATCTGCCGATATTTAAAGGACTATCAGGCCAAACGATTTCTTCGAGTCTTTCGCAGTAGCTAACAGCATAACTCGGAATGCTCTCCAAATTTACAGGAAAAGCGATGCTTTTAATAGCTGAACAGTGTGAGAATGCCCCCTCGCCTATTGACGTTACCGAATCGGGAATTACGATTTCTTTCATTACACTACAACTATAGAAAGCATAATCTCCGATTTTGGTAAGGGTTGAGGGAAGATTTACTGCCAATAATTTATTACTCTCGTTGAATACGCTGTCAGGAAGTGTTTTTACACCTTCGGGAACAGTAATTGCCTCAAGAGCATCACAGTTTTTGAAAATACTGTGACCTGTTTTTTCGAGCTTTTTGGGGTAATGGAAGCTAACGAGCTTTCTGCATTCCTCAAAAGCATAATCTCCCATACTTTCAACAGAATCGGGAATATCAGCTGTTTCAAGTCTTGAAACTCGATAAAAAGCGGCATATCCTATGCTCTTGAGTTTTGCAGGGAATTTTATGGAAGTGATATTATTGCACTCTGCAAAAGAATATTCGCCCAATTCTTCAACACTATCGGGAATATCAATAACTGTGAGCGATGAACAATTATTGAATGCGTATCCGCCTATCTTTTTCAGGGTAGAAGGCATATTTACGCTTTTAATATAATTTGCTCCTTGGAACGTACTTACCGGAATCTCTTCAACACCTTCGGGAATATCGATCTCGGTTATCTTGATGCAATTTCTCAAAATGTTGTTTTCAGCTTTTTTGAGGTTTTTAGGATATATAAATCTGCCGAGTTTGGAACATCCTTGAAAAGCCTCATATCTAATAGTTTCTATACTATCGGGAAGATCCGCTGTTTCGAGTCTTTCGCAATTCGCAAAAGCACGAGAACCAATAGTTGTAATCGTTTTAGGAATTATAACTTCTCTTAATTTTGCGTAACTGTCAAAAACTCGGTCACCGATTTTAGCAACTATCATTCCATCGATTTTTTCAGGAATGACAACAGTAGTATCGTTGCCGGTGTACTTTGTAATTGTGATTTCGTCTACGGAAGTATCAACTTGATATTCGAAATCACCAAAAGTCAAAATCTCGCCCTCGCCTGAAACTTCGGGGAGACTTTTTTCAGCAATAAAGAAAACGGGATCAATCTTATCTTCTTTATCGCTAACCTTGGTACTCTGATTCGCAGTTGGCTCATCCACAGATGATACTGCCTCAGCCGATGCCGGAGCAACAAGCATCGAACTCAACATGAGCAAACTGAGAACAAGAGCTGTCAGCTTTTTGTACATACAATTATCTCCTTTTTCTATAATTTAAGTTCAAAAAAGAACTCATACGAAATTATAACATATTTATATACAAGATTTCAATAGATTTTATAAATTGTTAACATTTAATTATTGGAATATAATTTTTTCTACAAAAATCAAAAACTGTGCAGGCTTATCAGATACCCCGGCACAACAACCAGAGCAAAGAAAGCCAAACTCACCAAAGTAAAAATTATTATGAATTTTTTGCCGTTTTTGGGATATTCTCTGACATATATTCGATAATTTATGACCGATGCCAACGAACCTATTATTGTACAAAGTCCTGCCGAATCGAGCCCGTACAGCAAAGCACCCTTATTTTCCGCAAACGGATAAAGAACTATGCCTGCCGGAACATTCGATATTAACTGACTTAAAAGTATGCTCCATAAATATTCTTTATTTACAACGTTTTTTCCGAGAAAATCCGATATTGTCTCGTTTGACACAATAGATGACGAAAAGATAAAAAAGCATAAGAACGTAAGCAATAATACATAATCTGTTTTGAAAAGAATTTTTCTGTCAACAATAAAAACGGCTCCTATAACAGGCAGAATCGCCCCCCACCAATATTCTGTACGGCTGACTATGGTAAAAATCACAATCGCAAACAATATGATATATGTAATACGATTTTTGCGTCTGCTTGGGTCGCTGTCCTCCAAAAAATCGGAGTTTTCTATATCTGTTTTCATGTTGATTTGCTTGATATATACCAAAAATACAAATACAACCAGAAGTACTCCCGAAATTATCCATATCGGAAACATATATTTTATAAAATGCCATGCCGAAACGCCCGAACGTCCGTATATAAACAGATTTTGCGGACTTCCGAACGGTGTGAGGAGCGAACCTCTTATTGCGGCAATATTCTCAAGGGTAATAACAAACAAAATATATTTTTCTTTATCTCCCGCACGAAAAAGAATTATCGTCAGCGGAACAAAAATTATAAGCGAAACATCGTTTGTTACAAACATCGATGAGAAAAATACCGAAAACACCAGAAATAACGATAATCCAACCATCGTTTTTATTTTCCCCGCCAATTTCAAAACGGGTCTGAAAATATTTTCGCTCTTGAATCCCTCAAGGACGGTCAGCATCATGAAGAGAGTGCCGAGTGTTCGCCAATCTATGCTCGATAAAAGAGCCGTTGACGGCGGTGTTATAAACATAGCTGTAACCGCCGCCAATACCGAAACAGTAAGCATCGGTTCTTTTTTTAACAAATCCACAAATTTTTTCATTTTCTCATTTTTTTGATTTATTGCTGCAACAACTGCAATTGGAGCAATCGCCACAGCTGCAACCTCCGCTTTTAAATTTTTTTATTGTTTTTACAAGTGCCACAGCAACAATAATTACTATTATTGCGATTGCTATTATATCGGCAAGATTCATTTTATACTACCTCTATTTTTATCACATTGCCCAAACGCCTATTAAATGAACAAACAATGTTGCAACCCATGCCAAAAAACACTGCCATATTACAACTCCGACAGCTCCTTTTGTACCTAATTCTCGTCTTATTGAGGCTACCGCAGCAACACACGGTGCATACAAAAGCGAAAATACCAGCAGACACGCCGCCGTTAGCGTTGACATCGAATTTTGTATCGCATCAGGATACAAAACATTGAGTGTTGTTACTACGCTTTCTTTTGCCATAAATCCGCTTATGAGCGATACCAAAATTCTCCAGTCGCCCAAGCCGATCGGCTTCATTATCGGGACAAATATTCCGGTTATACCGGCGAGAATGCTCTGCTGTGCATCGGATACCATATTCAAATGGAAATCGAATTTTTGCAAAAACCATATTGCGACTGTTGCGACAAGTATTACTGTGAATGCTTTTTGCAAAAAATCCTTGGCTTTCTCCCAAAGGAGCTGAACAACATTCCCCAATCCCGGAAGCCTATAATTCGGAAGTTCCATAACAAATGGCACCGGCTCGCCTTTAAACAAATAAGTCTTATACAAAAATGCGGCAAATATTCCGAAAACTATTCCCAAAAGATACAGTGCAAGAATTATCAAAAATCCCTGTTTGGGGAAAAATGCGTTTATCAAAAATGCGTATATAGGGAGTTTTGCCGTACAGCTCATGAAGGGAGTGAGTAAGATTGTCATTTTTCGGTCACGCTCGCTGGGGAGTGTTCGAGTTGCCATAACTGCCGGCACCGAACATCCGAAGCCTATCAGCATTGGAACGACACTTCTTCCCGATAGTCCTATTTTTCTCAGCAATTTATCCATAAAAAATGCGACTCTCGCTATATATCCGCTGTCCTCAAGCAACGACAAAAAGAAAAACAGAGTAACGATTATCGGCAAAAAGCATAAAACGCCCCCCACTCCCTCAAAAATGCCGTCTATAATAAGACTTCGTATGGCATCATTGACTTCGGCATTTACAAGAACCGAATCGACTAAATTTGTAACGGCTTCCACGCCTTTTTTTTTTTTTTTTT
>CACXHC010000116.1 GCA_902767285.1 uncultured Ruminococcus sp. | reverse complement strand
AGGACTTCAGTTCGACGTACTCGATGCAATTCAGGCTAAAACAGGCGATATGCCTCTTGTTCTTCACGGTGGTACAGGTATCCCCGCCGATATGATAAAGAAAGCTATTTCGCTTGGCGTATCTAAAATCAATGTTAACACAGAATGCCAGCTCTCGTTCCAAGAAGCTACAAGAAAATATATAGAGGACGGAAAAGACCTTCAGGGCAAGGGCTTCGACCCCAGAAAACTTCTCAACCCCGGATTCGAAGCTATCAAAGCTACCGTTAAGGAAAAAATGGAACTTTTCGGCTCGATAGATAAAGCTTAATAGTCAAATCGAATAATCTGTATATCAAATTGTACGGCGAAAGTGTTTTTCGCCGTACTTTTTTGTTTTTGTAAAGGTAAAAATTTAACACGTTAAATTGTGAAAAAAGCCTATTGAAAAATATTTAGTTCTATGATAGAATAAATTTGCAGTGGAATCTATTTAGTCATTTAGTTAATAAAGAGGTGATAGATGTATGAATCTAACTGAATTATTGAACGAACTACTCGTTGATTATTCAGATGTCAAAATTTCAAAAATAACAGGTATCGAAAGAACCAGAATAAACAGAATACGAAACGGAAAGTTTAAAATAGAAATAGAGGAGCTTCAAAATATTATTTCGTCTTTTTCGGTTGACAAGGAAAAAGCAAAAAAATTATATGAAGCTTATGAAATTGAAACTATCGGTTTGGACAAATACAAATCACGAAAATTGGTTAAATCCTTTTTGTGTGATATGGATTACGATATAAAAAATGAAAAAGTTCAAAAAGCTTTGTCAAATGCGAAAATCAGCATTAATTTTGATATTCCCGAAAAATCTCTTGCAATTGACGGAAAATTTTATGTTGAGCAATCGGCAGTAATGATAATAACGCAAGCACTCAAAACTAAAGATAAAATAAGAATAATCACTCCCCATGACAATGTTAATCTTATGTCGCTTATATATTTTATTATGACGCAAAATCCCGATATACAGATTGATCATATTTTTTCGCTGGCGACAACGGAAGAACTCCCCGAGCCTTATACATACTATATGAACATGGCAAGAGTGATATATCCTATATTTATGCTTAACTCTAACTACAATGCATATTATGCTCTTGTGGGGTATGCCACAAACGCGATTCTTCCGTTTGGCATTATTACAAACGATTTTGCAATGATGCTCTCTTATGACGGCAGCTCGGGAATTATTACAAAGCAGAAAGATATTATTGAGCTTTATAAAAAATTATTTGATGAGAAGTTGGAGCAAAGTTCATCATTTATCATCAAGATAAATACGGCGGAAGAATTTTTGGAGCATTACTGTTCGTTAATTCAAAATACAAATCCGGCTGATGAGCGAGTTTTTTATTCTATTGATTACGAGCCATGTGTTATATCGTATCTTACCGAAAGAGAGGTCACCAAAGCTGAGGAGATAATTCAAAACAAACCACAGCTTGCAAAGACGATTCAAACATTCATGAAGGTGTACTCTCCGAATTTTTTTGCTGTGCATAATCAGATTTCGTTTTTCACGAAGGACGGGCTGAGGTCGTTTGTCGAAACAGGGGAGATAGCCGAAATTCCGTCTGAGTTTGGTGTTAAATATGACAAGGGCAGACGCAAAGAAATACTCATCGATATATATAATAAAATTCAGCACAACAAGGGCAACAGGCGTTATTATATGATAAATGAAAACGAATTCAAATTGCCTTTGGGTATCAGATTTTTGGGTACGGGGTCAAAGAACGATCATTTATTTATTTTGTCGAATCAAAAAGAGGGATTTCGTTCTATTTTGGGTATATCACAGCCACAGGTTTTGAAAGTCGTTTTTGATTTTATTGAATCTCTGCCCGATACAAATATGGTATATTCAAAGCAAGAGTTGCTTGACTATCTGAAAGAAGTTATTTCACAATTATAAAACAATAGTCTCAAAAAAATATGCACCAACGGATTTTCTTGGGAAAACCTTTTTTGAAAAAAAGGTTTTCCCAAACCCTTTCCAAAAAACTTTAACTGTGTAAAAATTAAGATATAGAAAAGTTAATTGCAACGCATAAAATTTATATAGTTAAAGTTTTTTT
>CACXHC010000115.1 GCA_902767285.1 uncultured Ruminococcus sp. | reverse complement strand
TTGCTTCTTTTTTTTTCAAAAAAAAGAAGGCGGGGGTTTGGGGGCGGCAGCCCCCAAGCAGGGTTTCAGGGGCGGCAGCCCCTGAGCTAATTGTCGGAGAACTCGCTAACGAGGGAAGTAACCGTTTGTTTGGCATCGCCGTAGAGCATGATGGTATTATCGTTGGTGAACAATGGGTTTTCGACTCCTGAGAATCCTGCTCCTTTACCACGCTTGAGAACAAACACTGTGCGAGCCTCAAACGCATTTATAATCGGCATACCGTAAAGCGGTGAACTCTCGTCATTAATAGCCGATGGGTTAACAACGTCGTTTGCTCCTATAACGATAGCTACATCTGTATTAGACATTTGAGGATTCATCTCGTCAGCTGTTTTGAGCTGTTCATACGGAACGTTAGCTTCTGCAAGAAGTACGTTCATGTGTCCGGGCATACGACCAGCCACAGGGTGAATCGCAAAGCTGACCTCTGCTCCGTTTTCCTCTAATTTGTCCGAAAGCTCCTTAACTGCGTGCTGAGCTTGTGCGACTGCCATTCCGTATCCGGGAATAAATACAACTGAGTTCGCTGCTTCCAAAATCAAATATGCGTCCTCAACACTCATCGATTTAGGCTCTTTTTGTTCTGCGTTTCCGCCTTTTTTGGACGCTTTTCCGCTATTCGTAAAAAGAAGGCTGTGCAAGGTACGATTCATGGCTTTACACATTATAAGTGTGAGAATGAGTCCCGATGTTCCAACCAAACAACCCGAAACTACAAGCACTGAGTTGGAAATCGCAAGACCCGCAAACGCTGCCGCAAGTCCCGAAAATGCGTTCAACAGCGATATTATAACAGGCATATCACCACCGCCGATGGCAGCTGTCATCGTCAATCCCAAAATCAGATATGTCGCAGAAGTAACTATAATTCCTATTTGTCCGATTTGATAACTAACAATTCCGGCAATCTGCAAGGCGTACATGACTATTCCCGCAAATCCGACAATAGCAAGAATTCCGTTGAATATATTTTTGCCGGGGAAATAATTATTCTTTTTAAATAATTTTCCCGAGAGTTTGCCCCACGCAACTATCGACCCCGAAAACGCTACCGCACCTATTGCAATAGTAAGCCCGAGTGCGATACTCGAAAATAAATTGACTTTTTTGTCTGTCATGTACTGCGTGATTGCTACCATCAGTGACGATAATCCGCCAAATCCGTTGAACAAAGCGACCAGTTCGGGCATTCCCGTCATCTTTACTTTTTTCGCCCATACAGCACCTATAATCGAACCGATAATTATTGCTGCTGCTGTCCACAAATACGCATTGTGCATCAGGTCAGATGTTAGCGTTACCGAAACTTTTTTCTCAAACATCACCGTGATGACGGCAATCAACATTCCCGCCGATGACATAAGATTTCCTTTTCTTGCAGTGTCTGCCTTGCCGAGCAGTTTTATTCCTCTAATAAACATCACCGAAGCGACCATGTAGAAAACAGTCGTACAAACGGATCTCACATCTTCAAAATTCACTTGTTTTTGTCCTCCTTTTTCTTGAACATCTCAAGCATTCTGTCAGTAACAAGGTATCCGCCAACTACATTTATAGTTGCGAGTACAATCGCTATAAATCCGCAGATACTGCCGATGAGTCCGTCATTGTAGAGAGCCACCGCCGTTGCGGAAATTGCACCTACTATCGTAATTCCCGATATAGCGTTAGTACCCGACATCAGCGGTGTGTGAAGCTGTGAGGGAACTTTTGATATAAGCTCTACTCCCAAAAATCCCGCAATAACAAATACAAAAACAAGAAGAAGTATTTCACCCGTAGCCATTTTGATTCTTTTCCTTTCTTAGATTATATTATTTCTTGAATTTAGGATGTATTATGGAATTATCCTTAGTTAAAAGGCAACCCTGCATTATTTCATCTTTGAGATTAACCTCAAATTCTTTGCTTTCCTTATTGTAGAAATGCGTGAGAAATGCCGTGAAATTGCCCGAAAGCATTTTTGATGCGTCATACGGAACCTGTCTTTCGAGCATATCGCCCGACATTATAATAACGCCGTTATCTCGCACAACTTCCTCATATAGTTTAGAGCCTTCGACATTTCCTCCCGATGATACCGCCATATCGACAACAACCGCACCGGGCTTCATTCTGTCCAGAACATCAGCGTTTATCAAGCGAGGTGCTTTTCTGCCGAAAACTTTCGCCGTTGTGATTACAATATCTGACCTCTCGCAGACTTTCGCTTGAGCTTCCTGCTGCTTTTTTACTTGATCTGCTGTTAGTTCTTTTGCGTAACCCTGCTCTGTCTGACTCATCTCGCCAAGGTCGATTTTTACAAAAGTAGCTCCCAGCGATTTTACTTGTTCTTCAACAGTTGGGCGAGTGTCGAATGCCTCAACTCTTGCACCGAGTCGCTTTGCCGTTGCTATCGCCTGAAGTCCGGCAACGCCAACGCCTATTACGAATACTCTCGCCGGATTTATTGTGCCTGAGGGTGTTACCATCATCGGAAGGATTTTCGGCAATCGTGATGCCGCATTTACCACAGCCGTATATCCGGCGAGTGACGTTTGCGATGATTGTACATCCATTTTCTGAGCCAAAGTTGTTCGAGGTATCATTTCGAGCGAAACCGCTTGCAATCCGGCTTTTGCCATATCGTCAAGAAGTTTTTTCTCGTTGAACGGGTCGAGATACGATACATGAAGTGCGTTTTTCTCTATTCCCTTGATACTTTCGGGTTTGAGTATTCTCAAAATTATTTCGGAGTCCTTGTATCCTTCCTCATTTGAAGAAACAAGAACGGCTCCCGCCTGTTTGTAATCCTCGTCCGAAAAACCGCTTTTTAATCCCGTACCCTTAACAGCTTTTATCTGAAATCCCATTCCGACCAATTTTTTTATGTCATCGGGAATGAGAGCTGTACGAGTTTCATGCTCATCAATTTCTTTGCATAAAAGAATTTTTTTCATATTTTTTCTGTTCCCTTCGGATTTTTTTATTAATAGATATATTTATCAGTATATGCGTTTTATATTTTTACGTCAAGCCGAACAATCAAAAATGACAAAACCTCAATAAACTACGATATTGTTGATTGTTTTTTGTTGAAAACTGCAAGACTCTCTGTTATAATATATAAAGAGGTGATTTTTATGTTTTGTGCCAATTGCGGAAAGCCGTTCTCAGAAGGCGATGTGTTCTGTGCTTACTGCGGTAAAAGCGTTAAGGATAATCCCAAGCCCAAAATAGTTACAACTAAAAAAGAAACATCGAATTTTGTTCCTGTAACTAATATCAACACACAACTGCCGATTCAACAACCGCAAAATTCTGTACCGCCGGTGGATTCGTTGGAGCAAGCGTTTTTTTCTGTACCCAGTCAGCCGACAAATAATTCGTTTACTCCAACTTCGACATTTCCAACAACACCGACAAACAATGCGTTTACTCAAACTCCGACATTTTCACAACAGCCGACAAACCCTTCATTTACTCCAACTTCGACACTACAACCGCCAACGTTTAGCGGAAATTCCGTTCCTCCTGTGAATAACAGCAACAAAACAGGATTTATAATAGGTGCATTGAGTGCCACCTGCTTTATGCTGATTGTTTTTTGTATTTTGCTCTATATTCATCCAATACAAAAAGTAGATCCGGTATCTTCCGATAAAGACAGTTCATCGTCTGTTGTGTCAAGTGAAATAACGGAATCTTCAAAAGAATCGGATAGCCAAATCAACAGTGAGCCTGAGTCCGAAACAGAATCTGAAACCGAATCTGAATCCGAAACGGAGTCATCAAAAGTGACTTCATCGAAAGTGACTTCATCGAAAGTGACATCATCAAAAGTGACTTCATCGAAAGTGACTTCATCGAAAGTGACTTCATCTAAAGTGACTTCATCGAAAGTAACTTCATCGAAAGTGACATCATCAAAAGTGACATCATCGAAAGTTACTTCGTCAAAAGTTACATCATCAAAGGTGGAAACTCAAAGTGTAGTCGAAGTCACACCAAAACCCGAACCACAGCCCGAACCGCAACCCGAACCCGAACCGCAATCTCAAGTTGAATCGGTGTTTGTACCAAGTCCTGAACCCGAGTACAACGAAAACGATGCCGCTTATTCCGAAGCTATGGTGTACTCAACTTACCAACGACCGAGATTTGACGAATTCGAATGGTGTTTCGGTCAAAATGGATTTATTTGGGAAGCTCCTTACGATTCGTACTCTCTCACAAATGAGCTGGGTTTCTCGGGCGGTTGGAAGTGCATGGTAATTTATAACTACACAAATTCTTCAGGTACTTTTATAAGAGAGCTGAATAATGTTGACATAAGCATAAACAACGGTACAATTGATTTAACTGTTGACTGGTATCTTATGTCAAACGATACCCAAGCCGGAACGGAAAACGAGGAGAGCATACCTGATGTAACTTTTGTAGGGTCGAGCCTCAATGGTGGCATAAGCGTTTCAAACAGCAGTTACAACTCAAGTATAGTGATACCGTCATTTTGGAAGAAAGACGGCTACGAGTATGCTGTCGGAACAATGACGACTTCTGACGGCTTACCGGCATATTTTGCGTTGATGCGTTAAAAATTTATATTAATTTCATCAGTTTACAATTTTCGATTCCCGCACTCCAAAACTCTGAAATTGGCAGATTACGAACTTGACAAATTATGCTTGAGTTCATAGCCCCATGCCCCATAATGAGAACATCTTTATTTTGTTCAACAAGCGGATAAGCGATTTCTTTCAAAAATTCGCCTGTACGAGCAAAGAGTTCGTCCATACTCTCGGCATTTTCAACAGGTTCGGTATATTCTTCGGGAGTTTGGAAAAATTTATTTAGGGGGCAATCGGGTATACTGAAACAATTTTGTGTTCCTTCGTATACGCCGAAACACATTTCGGCTAAACGGTCATCTATAATAATTGGAATATTGCGGTCTTTTAGAAAAATCTCCGCAGTTTCCCTTGCTCTTATCAACGGCGAACAATAGCAGACATCGAAATGCACGTCTTTGTATAAATCTCGTGCCGATACTGCCATTGTTCGTCCTTTTTCGTTTAAAGGAATATCACTTCGCCCTTGTAATTTGCGAAGTTCGTTCCAATCGGTTTTCCCGTGTCGCATTATGTACAGCATATCAAACACTCTTTTCATATTATATGTACATATTTAATTCTATCACACACTGACATATAAGTCTATTATGCAACATTGTATAGAATTACCAAAAGGAATATAAAAAATTGTTGAAAACAGAATATTTCAAAAAAATATTGAAAAATCCGAATCTTTGTGATATCATTTTAATATC
>CACXHC010000114.1 GCA_902767285.1 uncultured Ruminococcus sp. | reverse complement strand
TGAGAACGGACAGCTTCACCTTTCCAAAACGGCAGTCGGCATTTTGCAGGAAACAGGGATAGCTTATCAGACAGGCGAGAAGTATCTTAATTTTCAATCGCCCAAAATACGTGAAGATATCCTCACTGTCAATCCTCTGACAGCATATTCAGTTATTGTCGATTCGGAAAAGGATAAGCAAAAGCTTTTGTCATATTCCGCAGAGTTATGGCTTCCCGCCGTAGTTCCTGTATATACGCTTTCCGAGCTTGCCGATATGGCAGACGGAAGCTTCAGCGAGAATAACCGTTTTCTCTCCGCTTTTGACAAAGAATACTTCAATGATGTTTCCGTTTATACGGAGCATATCCGACAAAAGCTTGATGATACAAAAGCAGAGATCGATGATCTGAATTATCAGATAAGCGAATTGGAATCGGAGCGCGAAATATTATTAAGGTTTACGTATTCCACCGATGATGAAAGTGAGATGAAAAGAGATATCGCTTCTTGTCAAGCACAGCTGCAAAACATCAATAACGAATTGTCGGCTTTGGATAAGCGAAAAAAGGAAATCAATAAATTGACATTAGAGCTTCGTAAAATAAAGGACGAGCAGCAAAGGCAGAAGAATATTGTCGAAAGAAAAAAGGATGATTTTAGTACCATCTGTGGTATCATCGCAGAATATGAACAGCTCGCAAGTCAAATATCGGAAACGGAGTCGGAATGCGATAATCTTTCCCGAAGGCTTGAAGCAAATCGTAAAGAAGGACGTCATATATCTGAGCTTATAAAGGAATGTGACGATAAGCTCGGACAGCTTCAAGATAAACTGACGGAGTATTATAATCTGCTCGGCGAACTGAATGGCACGCCGGAAACGGAATTGATTTGTGAGGAGTATTCCGCTATGCTTGCCGAATATCGGCTGTATCAAGAGAATTATTCGGCAGACCGTCGGAAATTACAGGATAAGCTTCAAAAGACCCAGAAGGATATTGTCAAGAAAACAAAAGATGTTGGGAGATTTCATATCGACCCATCGGAATATGTAAATACAGTATATTCCGATGACGCTTATATTCATGCAGAGGAACAGACCGAAAGAGCAAAACGTGAGTTTGAGCAGACGTCCGGGCAATTTGAAGACGCTAAGGTACGTCATGCCAAGGCTGAAAGCTCGCTGGAGCAGACCGAGAAAAAGCTTGCCGAACTGCACACGGAGCTTCTGCCCAAAAGTGATGTAGGCTCGGATTTTGAAAGGCGTATAAGCCAATGTGAAGCTCAATTGAACATTGCCAAAAAGCATGAACGTGAATGCACACAGCGGCTTGATAAGCTGAGAACAGACCGGAAATATACTGCGAAATATGCACAGAGATTCACAGTGGAATTTGCCGAGTATACACCCAAAATATCAGAGTTTCGTAATGATACTGATAATCTGCGAGATACGATAGAGGCTTGCATCGAGGCTCTCAGACGTGCCGAGAATCTGACAAAGGAATATCACCGCCGCGAGCTTGAACCGTTCCGAGGTACACACGATCTGTTTACAGGTACGCTTGACGGTATCGTATCGGTGATAGATGACCGCGGTATTAAGGGCGATAAGTATTTTACGCTTTATGAGCGGACGGAGGACGATATCAAACGTTACCGCGACCGCATAGCTTATCTGGCAGTTCAACTCAAGGACGTTGAGGACAGCCGAAAACAGCTTGTGGCTCACTGCTTTCAGCGAGTGGGGCGTTTGTACGAGAACCTTAACACCTTATCAAAGAGATCGACAGTGCAGATAGGCAATGTGAAAAGACAGATGATTCGTATAGACCTGCCGCCCATCGAACCGACAAGCGAGCAGCCTTCCGAACGTATCAACCGGTACATCGCACAGCAAGTAAAAGTGTATCTCTCTGAAAAGGGAAATCCGGCAAGATCGCACCACGATCATTTAGAGATAAGAAGGCTTCTGAACTGTTATATCGGGAAGGAATCTATTCCGATTACTGTATTTAAGATAGATAAAACTATCGTCAACAGCCGTTACCGCTCATGGCAGGACGCGTTAAAAGCTAATTCCGGAGGAGAACAGTTTGTCGTGCTGTTCTCGCTTGTTGTGTCGATCATGAATTATACAAGAAGTCTGACGAACAGCTTAAAATATACAAGCGGCGTGATGATACTTGATAATCCGTTCGGTCCCATATCCTCGCCGCATCTGCTTGAACCGATGTTTCGTATTGCACACCATTTCCATATTCAACTCATATGCTTGACGCACCTCGGTACGGCAGCTGTCACGAGCAATTTTGATATGGTATATCAGCTTCGCTTCAAAAATCTGCCGCTTTCAAATGTAGAGATCCTCGAATCGGAAGCAAAGCAGCATATGGAGCATGCATATTATTTATCGGAGCAGCTATCGCTTTTCTGATTCTCGAAAATCTATACGTAACAGATCATTTTCAGGAGTGTTTGAAATGAGATTAAGTTCAGAAAAAGTTGAGAAATTTTATAACCTGTGGCTCCCGCTTGTTTCGTATGCAAACAATGAAGGAAAGCTCTCCCCGAAGCTTCCCATGCTCTCTTTTGGCATGAACATCAAGCCGGCTGACGTTCTTCCTACTGCGGAGTACATCTGGGATAATATCAACGTGATAGACCGATATATTGATGTCGGCAAAGATAAGCTTTCAGATGAAGATATTGATATTTTACGCGGTTGGAAGCGATTTGTCAGAAGCCGTTTTATTGTTGAGCGCCATTTGAAAAAGGGCTCGATATTTATTGACGCGGAGAACGGCGAAGTGTATCAGGTCAGCGGACTGCAATCATCTTGGGAGGAAACGCTTAGATATGCTTTACTGCCGGTCATGCTCGAAACCACCTTGATACCATTTGACGGCATAATAGTTACAGACGGGCTTTTGATGGCGTCAAATATTTGTTTTGGGGCATCATATAAAAGATCTTTCAAAGAGCATTATATGCTTATGAAGCAAAACGGAAAAATACATAAATCTCTTTGAGTGTTGGAATCTAACAGTTGTTTTTTACACCTCCAGAACTCGGCGATCCTGTCTAAATCTATTTGTGTCGAATAGAAAGCTATTATGTCAAGTGCGTTTTATTGGTGCACGTTTGGTGCACAACTTCGTCAAAAGTTATCCAAAAAGAACGGTAGATACTGAATGACGAATATACCGAAAACGGCTTAAAACAGCCATTTTTGAACGATAACGAACGATAGTAAAAAGTCGGTGGTCAGGTTAGTAAGGACGAGGTCGTCGGTTCAAGTCCGATTATCAGCTCTTAAAAAACCGCATAGGCAAGCCGTTTTTTGATAGACGGCTTGCTTTTTCTTTACCATAAAAACCCCGTGGCGACTGCTTGGCGACTACTGACCGAAAAATTTTATCCAACAATCAGCGGTGAATGTCCGTAGCGACTAAACGGCGGCGACTACGAGCTTTACGAAATGCCGAAATAAAGATTTATTTATCGAAATATCGGGAAACACATATTACAAATAATTACAATCGCCCTACAAAAAGCAGCACCCTGTATCTGCCAAATCGGGGATACAAGGTGCTGTTAAATTATGCTCTGTTTTCGTTAGGCTTGGTATCGTTGTTCTGGAGCGACTGGAACAGATCGCCGAGCTTATCGGCGGCGACGATTTCTACATCGACCTGCTGTTTTATAACCTCAATCTGTGCTGCTACGTTGTTATCGAACTAAAAACAGGTGAGTTCAAGCCGGAATACGTAGGGCAGATAAATTTCTATTTGTCGGCTGTTGACGGTATTTTAAAGAAGGACATAGATAATCCGTCGATCGGATTGCTGCTTTGTAAGAGCAAGAATAATCTTGTAGCGGAATATACGCTCAAGGATATGACGAAGCCGATCGGCGTGAGCGAGTATAAGATTACGCACGAGCTGCCCGAGGAGCTTCTGGAGCAGCTGCCGTCGGTCGAGGATATTGAGAAAAGAATATTGAATAGTGTCTTTTCTTGTGAATAATAAATAAATTTATTATCAAGTACATTTAAGGCTTATTGTTCAATTTGAAGCTTAACTTTCCCCACTCTGCCCAAAATGCAGGGTGGGATTTTGTTTATCCTCGAAAATAATTGCTTGTTTTCTATTGAAATATGTAACATTATTTGGTATAATTGCTACATAAACAAAATCGCATTCAAACAGGAGAAAACCATGACCGATAAAGAATTAAAGAAACTGAAAGACGATCTGTGGCACGCTGCGGATATGCTTCGTGCGGGGGCGCATATTGCCGCCAACAAATACGGGCAGCCTATTCTCGGGCTGATATTCCTGCGGTATGCCGACATTCTGTTCAAGCAGCACCACGATGAAATACAGGCGGAGTTCGAGAAATACAAGGGCAGCCGTATAGAGAAGGACATCAAAGCCATAGCCATTGAAAAATGCTGCTTTTTCCTGCCCGAATGCGCCTACTATGATTATATAAATGACGCTCCCGACGATTCAAACAAAGCGACGCTCGTCAAGGAGGCTA
>CACXHC010000113.1 GCA_902767285.1 uncultured Ruminococcus sp. | reverse complement strand
TTTTTTCAAAAAAAAGAAGAAAAATTTTTAACGGAGAATTGGAAATTGAATAAAATAGAAATACTTGCCCCGTGTGGGTCAAAAGAGGCGATAATATCGGCGGTTAGGAGTGGGGCAGATGCTGTATACGTTGGTTTGCAGAAATTCAGTGCGAGAGCTTTTGCCGATAATTTTGATGATGAGTCTTTGAGGGAATCTATTAGCTACTGTCATTTGCATGGTGTGAAAGTTCATGTGGCGATAAACACGCTTGTTTCAGATAATGAGATTACCGAGGCTGTGAAATCTGCTGTTAATGCTTATCTTATGGGGGCTGACGCTTTTATTGTGCAGGATTGGGGGCTTGCGGAGCTTATCAAAAATGCTTGTCCTTGTGCCGAGATTCATGCGTCAACGCAAATGAGTATCCACTCGCCTGAGGGTGTTCGATGTATGAAAAATTTGGGCTTCAACAGAGTTGTTCTTGCTCGTGAAATGAGTCGAGATGAGATTTCTCAAGCCGTTTGCTGTTGTAATATCGATACCGAAGTTTTTGTTCATGGGGCATTATGTATGTGTGTTTCGGGTCAATGCTATATGTCCGCCATGCTCGGCGGAAGAAGCGGAAATCGTGGCAGATGTGCTCAGCCGTGCAGACTTCCTTTCGGTGTAAACGAAAATCCTGCCAAAAATGATTCTCATGCACTCAGCTTGAAAGATAATTCATTAATCAAACGTATTCCCGAACTTGAGAAAATGGGTGTGGTCAGTGCTAAAATCGAAGGCAGAATGAAACGCCCCGAATATGTTGCCGCCGCCGTTCGTGCTTGCAGAAATCCTTATGACGAAAATTTGAGAAATCGTCTTAAATCTGTCTTTTCAAGAAGCGGTTTTACCGAGGGATATTATAATGCCGATATTTCAAAATCAATGTTCGGTATTCGCTCTAAAGATGATGTTACTTCCGCTACCGACAAACTTCTTGCCGAAATCCGAAACGAATACAAAAACGAAAAACAAACTAATCCTGTTGATTTTTACCTCTATGTAAAAATAGGTACGCCTTCAAAATTGACTGCCTCAAGTCGAGGAGTATCAGTTGAGGTTTTGGGAGAGGTTCCCCAAAAAGCTCAAAAAATGGCTTTATCTGTCGAAAAAGCAGAATCGCAGTTACGCAAAACGGGCGGAACCGCTTTTTTTGCAAAAAAAATAAGCGTCTTTTCAGACGCAGATTCCGTCATTCCTATTTCCGAAATAAACCGCATGAGAAGAACTGCTCTCGAACTCCTTACTCAGAAACTCGGCTGCACTCCTCAGCGTGATGTTGTTGCAGTTACGATTCCTGCTGTTCGTGAATATCACCGAAGCGGTGATTTGAAATTTCGTGCCGTATTTGAAAATTTGAACTGTTTGCGAAATATTCCGGATCGCTTTTCTCAGTGCGAATTTGTTTTTGTTCCGCTGTTCTCTGATATTAATATTGTTGAATCGCTGTCTCGAAAATTTAATATCGGTGTCAAAATTCCGAGAGTCATTTTTGGTATTGAGGACGATGTTTCCGCACGTCTGACTGAGTTCAGAAATTTGGGTATAACCGATGTTTATTGCGGAAATATCGGCACGGTGGCTCTTGCCAAAAAACTGAAAATGAAAATTCACGGCGGTTTTTCGCTCAATGTGTTCAACAGCTGTTCTATCGATTTTATGCAAAAAATGGGTCTGGAAGATACCGAGGTTTCGTTTGAGCTTACCGCAAAGCAAATAAATGCTCTCGGCGGAAGTTTGAAAAGAGGTGTCGTTGGCTATGGGTATCAACCACTCATGATAACTCGTGCCGATGTTATGAAAAATTATAAATCTGTCGAAAAACTCATCGACCGCAAAGGGATCGAGTTCGCTATGATGAGCGAAAAGGGCAGATATACCGAAATCTTCAACAGCGAACCCCTTATGCTGTGCGATAAACTCAACGATTTTTATAATGTCGATTTTATGACGCTCGCTTTTACGCACGAAAATATTTCCGATTGCGAGCGAATTTTTAATATGTACAAAAATTCTGCTGTTCCGCTCGGGAATTTTACTCGTGGACTTTATTACAGAGGGGTTATGTGACATACTTCCCCCGCCTACGAGTCGCTCAGAGGCGGGGATTTATTGCCCATTTAGGTAAAAAAAGCAAAGGAGAGGCATATTGAAATATGCCTCTCCCTCGTTTTTTGGAGTTTACATAAACGAAAATATGTCTCGATTATTGGTCAGCCGGCACTTCTTCATAAATATATTGGTTGCCGTCCTCATCTTCGTAGATGTACTCATACGAGTTTTTGCCTTTGCCTTTGGCTTTCAGAGTTTTAATGTTGGTATGCTCGGATTTGTTTTCATTTACAGCCTTTTTGGTGAACCACCATTGAAGTCCAAAATAAAGCAATTCAGCCGTGAAAACAAGAGCAATAATCACCATGGTTGTTACGATTTCGCCCGAACCGCCCGATGCGGCAACGGCGTTTATTACAGCCCACGCAATAAGGAATGCCATAACATAAAACCACGCAGCTCTTATGGACTTGATAGTAACACGCATTTCCATTTCGTCCGAACTTCTGAAACCCAGTTTTCTAATGTACTTGTTCATAGATACTGCTCCTCTCGGATAAACCTTACACTTACTATTATATCAATATTTTTTAAAATTTCAAGAGAAAACTAAAAATTTTTATACTAAATTTTTAAAAATTCGTTTTAGCGATACAGATAATCCTCAAATGGAGCGATTATTTGTTCTATTCCGTCAACTATGCCTTGACAGTCACCGCCGATACAATCGAAAGTAGTTTCGGTTAAAATTCCGAAGCACACGAGCGAAAAACACAGCGGAACTTGAAATCCGTTAAGACTGCCTTTGGTTGACGGGGTAGACTCATCAAGCATTGTTCCGAAACGAACGGCATTTCCGACAACTCCCGAGTGGGCTCTGTAACACGACAGAACATAAAGTATCTTGAGATTTTCGAGAGTCATTTCGTTTTGTACTGCACCGAAACTTCGGCTTGGCAGTACATCGCCGATCCACCAGTAATCATGCAGATAATTTCCTTGTTTGTTGTATGACAGAAATTCCGAATACTTATCTTTTAGTTTGTTGTGTTCTTTTCGGGCGATAACTTTGAGTCGCTGAGCCTCGTTACGCTCGTTATCGTCTTGAGAGTATTCGAGGATATAGCTGTAATATTTTATTTTGTCACGAGAAACTTTTACAGAAAAATCGTCAATATATCTTTGCAAAAGTTGTTCGTTATCTTTATGGCTGTACAAAAATCTCATTACGACCATAGATTCGTACAAAATTCTCGATAACGCCATAGCACCTTCGGGAAATCCGTTATAAAGCAGGGTGAGAATTTCTTTTGTTGTGATTATCGCTTTTGAGTAAGATTCAACTATGATTTTTGAGAAAGTGTCGTATGTTTTAAGGGTGGTCATATCAAGAAGAAGTTCTTCGCTTTCATTTACTATTTTCACGGCACCGCTGTAATTCCAAACATCGGCTTGAGCTTTCATTTGTTCAGGTAAAAAATCCATAATATTTCACGCCCCTCTCTCAAAAATAATTATACCAGCAGTTCGATTTAATTTATACCTGTTTTTTATAAAAAAATTTCACAAAGTTATCACCATAAAATTAGCTAATTTTTTATAGGAGAAAATAACACTCATTTTTACAAAATCGAATAATAAACTATCTGCGAAAAAACATATTGCGTTAAAAACAAGCATGGTTTGGTTAATTATTATTTTTTTACCAAGAATAATCCATGCCGAAAGACCGCTTGTAATGACATTTTTATCGGCACTCTTGATATATAATTAACTCGCACAAATTATTTTTATTGAGAGGAAGATTCGATATTATGCGAGAGGCACAAAAAATCATTCCTGTTATAAAGAGCAAAAATATCATTATGCAGGCGATTTATTTTTTATGCGGAGTTTTGGTATCTCATGCTGCTGTGTTCGAGAGTTACGCACCGTTTGGAATATCATTTGCGGCGGCGGTTCCGTATGAGAACGCACTTTCGGCATCTGTGGGTTCTGCATTGGGCTACATACTTTTGCAGGGGAGAGGGAGTTTCAGATGTGTGTCATCTGTGGTGACAGTTTATGCACTCAGATGGCTTTTTAGCGATTTACCAAAAATCAACCGTAACAAATTGTTTGCACCGCTTATAAGTTCGGCACCGCTTATCTGTACGGGAGTTGTTATAATATCGGCAACGGGCAGAGGGTCGATTGTCATGTGTTTTGTCGAGTCGCTGTTGGCGGCGGTGGGAGCATATTTTTTAAAGGAAACGACACTTTCGGCAGGTGAAAATATATCCACATTCGACCAACAAGAGATAGCTTGCATAATAATGTCGGGATGTATATTTTTGCTGTCTGCCAACATGATAACGTTCGGAAAAATTTCAGTTGGGAGGATACTCGCCGGCACAGCGATTTTATTTTGTGCGTATTATGGTTCGGCTGCGGGAGGCTGTATAGGCGGAACGGCGGCAGGGGTCACGTTTGGTTTTGCGTCGGGGGACAAGCATTTTCTTGCTTTGAGTTATTCTTTCGGAGGATTAATGGCAGGTGTTTTCTCTTATGTCGGAAAATTCGGTTCGGCGATTGCTTTTTTATTTTGCAGTACGGTCGTATTTTTGGCGGACGGAATAACTGCCGATAGTACCGCTGTTTTTTATGAATCGGTGACGGCAATCGTTATATTTTTGGTTATTCCTAAGGAGGTAGGCGGAAAGATAGCGTTTTTTGTAGCTCCTCATTCGTCTGACAAAGAAAACGAAAATTTGCGTAGAGGAATAATCATGCGTCTTGACCTTGCGTCTAAGGCAATACAAAACATAAACGAGGCTGTAATTAATGTTTCCAAAAAACTCAACAAAATATACGGAAACGAAATGGACGGCATTTTTGTTAAGACTGTTGAAGAAACGTGTCGCAGGTGTGGTATGAGGGCTTTTTGCTGTAAAGACGGCGAAGAAAATCATATTGAGCGATTGAAGGCACTCGAACCGATTTTGAGAAATTCGGCAAAAGTTGACGAAAGCGAAATAAGAAAAATTTTCAGTAAGCGTTGCTGCAAGGCGGGCGAGGTAGCAGACAATCTAAGTGACAATTACGAAAGCTACATGAATTATCTTTCGGCAGAGGCGAGAATATCGCAGATAAGGGGAGTGGTTGCGGGTCAGTTTTCGGGGCTTGCGGAGATTCTGAGCGGTTTGAAAGACGAGTTCGACAAGTACGAATGCTGTGACAATGCGACAGCTCAAAAAGTATTGTCGGCACTAAAAATCAGAGGATTTCTGGTTTACGAATGCAGTGTTATGATAGACACATTCGGAAGAATGACTATCGAAACCGAGCTTGAGGCAGATAATATTCGTCTGCTCAAAAAAATGGATATTTCGGAAGAAATATCAAAAATTTGTGGAAGGGGATTTATGCCACCCGTAAGTACAGCTGTCGGAAACAGGTTAAGGGTAACTTTTTCGCAGAAACCGAAATACGATGTACAAACAGGTTCGGCACAGCATATTTGCGGAAACGGCCGTCTTTGCGGTGACAGTTTCAATTATTTTAAGGACGGACAAGGGCGTTTTGTGGCGATAATCAGTGACGGCATGGGAACAGGCGGAAGAGCCGCTGTTGACGGCGGTATGACAGTAAGTATTATATCAAAGCTGGTGAAATCGGGATTAGGATTTGACGCATCATTAGGGGCAGTAAATTCGGCATTGATGGTCAAATCGAATGATGAATCTCTCGCCACAGCAGATATTTTGACTATCGATTTATTTTCCGGCGAAACAGAGATTATGAAAGCCGGGGCTCCGGTGACATTTTTCAGAAATAGGGGAAAGGTGATTCGCATTGAACCGACATCACTTCCGGCAGGTATTCTCACGGACGTAAAACTCACGCATGATGTAATCTCGCTGGGCGATGATGATATTGTAATCATGGTGTCTGACGGTGCTGTCGCCGTAAGTGATGAGTGGATCGGTGCTATGATGCGTGATTTCAACGGCGACGATATTCAGGTGCTTGTCGATGATATTATCGACGAAGCTATGCTCGGCAGTAAGTTCTCCCGTGATGACGATATTACCGTTATCGGCGTAAAACTGCACTCTTCTTTTTTTTAACCTCTTTTTTTATTTCTTCTTTTTTTTGAAAAAAAAAGAAGCAAAAAAAACTTTTACTATATAAATTTTATGTGTTTTAACGAACATTCTATAAACTGAAACAAATGGGAATGTGAAAAAACAACAGCCCCATTTGTTGCTTATTTTCTCTTCTTTTTTTTGAAAAAAAAAGAAGCAAAAAAAACTTTTACTATACAAATTTTATGTGTTTTAAC
>CACXHC010000112.1 GCA_902767285.1 uncultured Ruminococcus sp. | reverse complement strand
CTGTTGCTGATCCTGAGCTTGCTGAATCGGCTGTTGAGCTGGCTGTGCCGACTGTTGAACTGGCTGTACCGATTGCTGAACAGGCGGTTGTACCGGTTGTTGAACAGGCGGCTGTACCGGTTGTTGAACAGGCGGCTGTACCGGTTGTTGAACAGGTGGCTGTACCGGTTGTTGAACAGGTGGCTGTACCGATTGCTGAACAGGCGGCTGTACCGATTGCTGAACAGGAGATTGTGCCGGCTTATTATTTGCCGAAGGAATGGCTGTTTTCTCCTGTCCGGGAGGTGCATCTTTGGGGATACGTCCTGCGGCTATTGCTTTGGCTCTGCCCATTGTACAACCGCACTGGCACGTTCTGACAGTATCGGGATTTATTGTATTACAATCGGGGCATTTCCACTCAAAGGGATCGGGTTCTCTGTCCACTACTTTCTTTTTGGGCGGGCCGAGAAGCATATCTCTCATAGAGGGAGTGTAAACACCTTCCATGTCGTTTTTCTTCTTCTTCATAGAAGATTTGTAAACAACAACGGGCTGATTATCGCCTTTGAATACATCATCTCCAAGCTCGTTCTTTATTTGCTCCTGAACGAATTTGGAAGGAGCTTTAATTTGTGACTGATGCTGAGCGTTTTGATTTTCGTTATCTTTAGGCGAATCGGAAGTAACTTTTCTTACAATGTACTTTTTTCCGTCCTCACCGATTATCTCTTGACCGTCAAAAGTTTTTTCGGGATTCAGAGCAGGGATATGTGCGGCATGGTCTGTTGGACGCTGTACCGGCGGTTCGGGAGGAGTTTCAACGGCTTTATTATCTGCCGGAGGCTCGTTGGTTTTAGCTTTTTGGATATTCGGATACTGAGGCTGCTGTGGTGCCTGAGGTACCTGAGGTGCCTGAGGATACCCACCATACGGCACTGCCTGCTGACCAAAAGGCGAAGGCTGTGCATACGTTTGAGGATAACCGCCGTTATTGTAGGGGTATGACTGATTAACCTGAGGAGTCATACCGGGCTGAGCATACTGGTACGGCGGAGGATAACCATAATTGTACGTCTGCTGGGGTTGTTTTGCTTTTTGAGCAGCTTGGCGAAAGTCATATTCGCCGGGGCCTGTACCCGCTCCGCCATTAGGCTGATTATGTGCAAACTGCCCTGCCTGCTTGTAGTTATATTGTCCGGGGCCGGTTCCTCCCGTTTGCTGAGGCGGATAACCGTATGGGGCAGCAGCTTGGGGCGGGTATCCAGGTTGAGCGTAACCGTACATTTGCGGATACGGCTGTTGTCCGGGTTGAGCGGGCTGTTGTCCGTAAGGGGGATACTGTGGATATCCTCCCTGAGGGGGATTCTGCTCTTCCTCTGTGCCGGCTCCCATTGGATTCATTATTTCTTGATTTTCCATTTTATAACTTCCTCTGCATGATGAAATTATAATGTCATATGACATAATTTTGATGATTAGACATGATATGTCACCAACCCAACTTGGGGTCGTTAAGGGTTAAACCCTCAATATGACTCTCGAATGCAAGACCGTCTGACTCCCGATACCACATTCGGAAAATTTTTTAAACAGGATGAACTTTATTTTCGGCATCGAAATTTTCGCTGTCTATTCCTGCTTTTTTATTGCGGCGTTTTTCGAAGAAATTCACCGCTACTCTGTCGAATTGAGCATAAGAGAGAACATCTTCCTCTTGTTCGCACCATTCGGCACATTCTTTTCTGAGTTTATCGAGTTCGGGTTCGAGCAGATCTGCCGGTCTGCAAGTTACGGGTTTTTCATCACCGATAATTTTCTTTCTGAACTCGGGGTCTATCGGCACGGGGGTTTTTCCGTACTTACCTTGAACGAGGTCTTTAAACTGACCGTTCACATTTTTATATCTTTCTCCGAAAATGACGTTGCTTACAGCCTGTGTTCCGACTATTTGAGATGACGGAGTAACAAGGGGCGGATAGCCGGCATCTTTTCTAACTCTCGGGACTTCCTGCATAACCTCTTCGAGTTTATCTTCTTTACCCATCTGTTTCAACTGCGAGAGCAAGTTCGAAAGCATACCGCCGGGTACTTGATAAATGAGGGCGTTTGCATCGGTTGCAAGGATTTTCGGATCAATAAGACCTTTATCTATATATTTTTTTCTCAAATCCATAAAATACGAGCGAATCTCTGTTAAAGCAACGAGGTCAAGACCCGTATCATACGGAGTATTTTTCAATGCCGCAACCATTGACTCTGTGGGGGCATGAGATGTTCCCAAAGCAAACGGCGACATAGCTGTATCTATGACATCGGCACCCGACTCGATAGCTTTCATCAAGCACATCGAAGCCAGACCGGACGTATAATGCGTATGAACCTGTATAGGCAAATCAACAGCTTTTTTCAATGCCTTTACAAGACTCTTGGTTTCGTATGGAGTAAGCAGAGCCGCCATATCTTTTATACATATTGAATCGGCACCGGCATCGGCGATTCTTTTTGCATAGTCGATATAATAATCATTATTGAAAACAGGCCCTGTTGTATAGGATATTGCAATTTGAGCATGAGCACCCTCTTTTTTTGCAGCTTTTACCGCTGTACGGAGGTTATCGATATCGTTGAGAGCATCGAATATACGGATTATATCGATACCGTTTGCAACGCTTTTTTGAACGAAATACTCAAGAACATCATCGGCATAATGACGATAGCCGAGCATATTTTGACCTCTAAAAAGCATTTGCAGTTTGGTATTGGGACAATTTTTTCTTATTATACGAAGTCTTTCCCACGGATCTTCGTTCAAAAATCTGAGGCATGAATCGAATGTAGCACCGCCCCAGCACTCAAGCGAGTAAAAACCGATTTTATCGAGCATTGGCAAAGCCGGGAGCATTTCATCGGTAGTCATTCGTGTAGCAGCGAGTGATTGATGTGCATCTCGCAAAATAGTTTCTGTAATACCTATTTTTCTTGGTTTTACGGTTTTCTTTTCTGTTGCATTATCGTTATTTACGTTTGAATTTTTAGTTGCTTTAGCCATCTTGTGCCACTCCTTATTCTAAAGTGAGAAGAACTGCCCCGGACTCTTTATTTTCGCCCTTGGCACAAAGAACGCTTACCACTTTACCATCTTGTGGCGACTGAATCTCGTTTTCCATCTTCATAGCCTCGAACACAACAAGAACGTCACCTTTTTTAACGCTCTGACCTTCCTTAACATTAACGCTTACTATTGTACCCGGCATAGGTATATCTATTTTTACCGAGCCTTTAATATCTGCTTTAGCCGCTGCTTTGGGAGCTGCTTTAGGAGCAGACGCCTGCACCGACGGAACAGGCTGTGCGACAGGAGCCGCCGAACCGCCAACTTCCTCAACTTGAACGTCGTAAGAAACGCCGTTTACGGTTATCTTCAAATTTCTCATGTTATATACTCCCTTTCGGTTAAATAATTACTAAATTGTGCTGTGTTTCTTTGGCAGAGTGGATTCTCTCTTACCTGCCAGCATATCAAGGGTGGCTGAAAGTGTTTTTCTCAAATCTTCTTCGGAAACCACAGAATCTATATATCCCATTTCAGCGGCTCTTACAGCGGAACACTCTTCTTTTTTGAAATCTTCCAATGCTTTTTCTCTTCCCGACTTATCTGTTTTAAGTCTTTCGGGATAGAGAATGATTATAGCCGCCTCGGGATTAACGGGAGATATGCTTGCATTTTCGAGGGCAAAAGTAACATCGGTAGACGCACCCGTTCCGGCAAGAGCCATATAGAACGCACCGTAAGCCACACCGGACACAACGGTAATTTTTGCGGTAGTAGCCTCGGCATAAGCCGCCGTAAGTTTTGCGGCAGATTTTATATTATCGAAGCCGACAGAATCGGCAAAAGTTATCACAGGGATAGAGAACGCATCGCAAAATCTAACGATTTTGGAGCATTTTTCGCAATCATCAGCGGAAAGTTTGCCGCCTTTTGTAACAACGACACCGATTGTATCGCCGTTAAGTTTTGCGAATCCGACTTTTGAATTTTGTGCAAAGCCGTCATAAAGTTCAACGAAGCTGCCGCCATCTACGAAGCACGATATAACATCATTGTTGTAGACTGCGGGGATTTCTTCGGTTTGGTACGCATCGGAGAGATTATTTTGAGGAAGCAAAGTTATTATATCTTTTGCGGCAGCTATTGCGGAAAACTCATCTTTAGCCTTAATAGCGACCGTACCAGATTTTACATTTTCG
>CACXHC010000111.1 GCA_902767285.1 uncultured Ruminococcus sp. | reverse complement strand
GTTGTTGCGGAGATAATCGACAGGGGAATCGGCAGAGGGGATATTAATTTTGTATTGAAAATGGTTGCTGTAATGGCGGTATTATGTATCGTAGGGCTGACGAGTTCGGTAACGGCTCAGTATTTTGCGGCAAAATCAGCGATAAATTTTGCATCGAAAGTGCGTCACGTTCTTTTTGCTCACATACAAAAACTTTCGTATACCGAACTTGACAGATTTGGTGATTCTACGCTCATAACACGTCTTACAAGTGACCTCAATCAAATGCAGAGCGGAGTTAACATGACTCTGAGATTGTTTTTGCGTTCGCCGTTTATCGTTTTCGGTGCCATGATAATGGCGTTCACCATAGACAGAAAAATATCGTTGATTTTTGTTGTAATGATAATTTTGCTTTCAATAGTCGTTTTTGGAATAATGGCCTTTTGTATTCCTCTATACAAAAAAATTCAAAGCAAACTTGACGATGTTCTTTCTGTTACAAGAGAAAATCTTTCGGGTGTGCATATTATAAGGGCTTTCTGTAACGAAAAAGATGAGGAAAACGAGTTTAAAGATAAAAATAATATGCTGACGGCTCTTCAAAATTATACAGGAAAAATATCGGCTCTTATGAATCCGGTAACACTTTTGATAGTTGATTTTTCGATAATTCTGCTGATTTATAAGGGTGCCGTTCAGGTAAACAGCGGAAAATTAACAACAGGCGAAATTGTTGCTTTGTACAATTATATGTCGCAGATACTCGTTGAACTTATAAAATTGGCTTATCTTATAATCAGCATAACAAAATCGGTGGCTTGCGGAGATAGAATACAAGCTGTTTTGGAAATCAAACCGAGCATTGTCTTTCAAAATGACGAAATTACACCAAGCAACAGCGAGTATATACTCGAACTCGACCATGCGTGTCTAAAATACAAAAACGCCTCAAAACAGGTCCTTTCGGATATAAGCATAAAAATTAAAAGGGGTGAAACAATAGGAATAATCGGCGGTACGGGTTCGGGAAAAACTTCTTTTGTTAATCTTATTGCAAGATTTTACGATGCCGAATCAGGCAAAATTTTGTTGAATGGTGTTGATATAAAAAAATATCCGAGTTCTCAATTGAGAAATTATTACGGGATAGTTCCTCAAAAGGCAGTTTTATTCAAAGGTTCGGTTAGAGAGAATATGCGGTGGGGAAATTCTAACGCAAGTGATGAACAAATAATGACTGCTCTTGAATCTGCTCAGGCAAAAGAATTTGTTTTGCAAAAAGAAGGGGTTCTCGATTATGAGATAGAACAAGGCGGAAAAAATCTTTCGGGAGGTCAAAGACAAAGATTAACGATTGCAAGAGCTTTGGTTGGCGATCCCGATATTCTGATACTTGATGACAGCTCCTCTGCTCTCGATTTTGTAACAGATGCAAAATTAAGAAAATCTTTGCGTGAGGATTATTCCGAAAAAACTGTTTTTATAGTTTCTCAAAGAGTTTCGTCTATAAAATATGCAGATCAAATAATTGTGTTGGACGATGGAAAAGCTGTTGGCATCGGTTCTCATGATGAACTTATGGCAAATTGTGACGTATACAAAGAAATATACGATTCTCAGTTCAGAAAGGAGGATGCTTCGTGAAAAAACTTGAAAATAAGGATACAATAAAAAAGACGCTCTCTTACATAAGCAAATACAATATTCAAATTATTATTTCAATTTTTCTTGCGTCGGGAACAGTTGCCGCTACGCTGTATACTCCTATACTTATCGGTAAATCTATCGATCTTATGCTTGGTGTAAACAGCGTTGATTTCAAAAAACTGGTGTATCTTCTTGTAAAAACGGGAATCGTTGTTGTTTCGGCATCTATTATGCAGTGGATTATGAATATTATAAACAACCGAATTACTTTTCTTGTTGTTCGTGATATTAGAAACGAAGCTTTTGCTAAATTGCAGACGCTCCCTCTCTCCTACATCGATTCACATAAGCACGGCGATATTGTGAGCCGCATTATTGCAGATGTCGATCAATTTGCCGATGGTTTGCTTATGGGATTTACCCAATTCTTCACAGGAGTTGTTACTATTCTTGGTACGCTCGCTTTTATGCTGTCGCTTGATTACAGAATAACCATTATTGTTGTACTGCTTACACCGATTTCGCTTGTTATTGCCGGTCAGATT
>CACXHC010000110.1 GCA_902767285.1 uncultured Ruminococcus sp. | reverse complement strand
TCCGACTGCGTACTTGTGCAGTCGGATTTGTTTCAGTTTATAGAATTTTAGTTGAACAACATAAAATTTATATAGTAAAAGTTTTTTGCTTCTTTTTTTTCAAAAAAAAGAAGAGAAAATAATCAACAAATTGGAGATTTCTTGGGGCTGTTGTTTTTTCACAGTATTTTTATCTGACTTTGCTGCCTGCGGGAATATCGTCAACAAAAACGACCTTAACTCCGCCGTCCGGACAATCTGCCGCAAGTATCATGCCTTGACTCTCGACTCCGCACAATTTTGCCGGCTTGAGGTTCGACACAACAATAACAGTGTGTCCGATAAGCTCATCAGGTTTGTAATACTCCGAAATTCCCGATGCTACTGTTCTTGTACTTCCATCTCCGTTATCAAGAACGAGTTTGAGAAGTTTTTTCGATTTCTTTACAGGTTCGCATTCAAGAATTTTAGCTGTCTTTAACTCGATCTTAGCAAAATCTTCAATGCCTATAACGGCGATTCCTTCGGGAGGTTGAGTTGCTTTTGCTTCTGCTTGTTCAAGAGCTTTTTTTGCTTTCTTCTCGTTTTCGCTGATGATGGCATTAAGTTCTTCGATTTCTTTTTCAGTGTCAATTCTCGGGAAGATAACAGCACCCTTCACAACTTTCACATTTTGCGGAAGAACTCCGAACGATGCAGCATTATCATAAGTTGCGGTTTCGGAGTCTGCTCCGATTTGCTCGAAAATTTTCGGCATAGTTGTCGGCATGAACGCTGAAAGAAGTGTTGCACAAATTCTTATTGTTTCGAGAAGATTATACAAAACCGATGCCAAACGAGCTTTTTTAGTTTCGTCTTTTCCCAGAATCCACGGTTTTGTTTCATCAATATATTTATTTGCACGGGATACAACTTTGAATATCTCCTCAAGGGCGATGTTAAGCTGAGTTTTGTCTATATACTCATCAACTTTATCACGCAGATTTGTCGCCTCGGAAATCAGTTCGCTGTCGAACTCGCCTTCTTCACGCTCATTCGGGATAACACCGCCGAAATATTTCTCAACCATGGCAACGGTACGGGCAACGAGATTTCCCAAATCGTTAGCCAAATCCGTATTGATTCGATTTATCATTACTTCGTTTGAGAAAGAGCTGTCAGAGCCAAGAGCCATCTCTCTAAGAATATGATAACGGATAGCGTCAGCACCGTAACGCTCGCCCAAAACAAAGGGGTCAACGACGTTTCCGAGCGACTTGCTCATTTTCGCACCGTTGAAAGTAATCCAGCCATGAACTGCAAGATGTTTCGGCAAAGGCAAATCGAGGGCCATTAAGATAGTAGGCCACGTTATAGCATGGAATCTCATAATATCTTTTGCGACCATGTGAACATCGGCAGGCCAGAATTTATTGAAATCGTTGTAAGCGTCATTATCGTAACCGAGTGCCGTGATGTAGTTTGAAAGTGCATCAACCCAAACATAAACAACATGGTCTTGATCAAACGGAACGGGAATACCCCACTTGAACGAGTTTCTCGAAACACAAAGATCCTCAAGTCCGGGTTTAATGAAGTTATTGACAAGCTCCAATGCACGAGTTTTCGGACGAAGGTAATCTGTTTCGGTGAGGAGTTTTTCCAGTCTGTCGGCGAATGGAGCCATTTTCATGAAATACGCTTCCTCTTTGGCTTCTTTCACAGGGCGGTGACATTCGGGACAGCATTTGTTTTCGTCAAGCTGACTGTTTGTCCAAAAACTCTCGCAGGGAGTGCAGTAATTACCGCTGTATTCGCCTTTGTAGATATATCCTCTGTCATAGAGTTCTTTAAATATTTTTTGAACGGCTTCAACGTGATAATCGTCAGTAGTTCTTATATAGCGGTCGTAATCGACGTTCATATATTTCCAAAGTTTTTTGAAAATTTCAACTATATTGTCAACGTACTCTTTGGGTGAGATTCCCATTTCTTTGGCTTTTTGCTCTATTTTGATGCCGTGTTCGTCTGTTCCCGTAAGAAACATTACATCGTATCCCTGCATTCTTTTGTATCTTGCGATAGAATCACAGGCTACTGTTGTGTAACAATGTCCTATGTGCGGATTGCCCGAAGGATAGTAGATAGGCGTTGTGATGTAAAACTTTCCTTTGCTCATTTTGTTCATTCCTTTTCATTTAGATTTTTTTCCGCTGTTATCCTGCGGAAATTGTTCCTTCCTATTCTATCACTTTTTTTAACTAATTTCAATCTGTTTTTTTGGTGCTGTGAAAAATTGGCTTTCTTGGGAAAACCTTTTTTGAAAAAAAGGTTTTCCCAAACCCTTTCCAAAAAACTTTTATTGTGTAAAACGTTTACTTGCCAATATATAAAAGTTAGTTGAACCACATAAAATTTATATAGTAAAAGTTTTTTTTGCTTCTTTTTTTTTCAAAAAAAAGAAGGCGGGGGTTTGGGGGCGGCAGCCCCCAAGCAGGGTTTCAGGGGCGGCAGCCCCTGAGC
>CACXHC010000109.1 GCA_902767285.1 uncultured Ruminococcus sp. | reverse complement strand
CTTGTGTGAAAATTTCGTTTTTTTTAATATAAAATAAAATGAAAAGTTGGAATTGACACAACATATTTATTGTGGTAAAATAAGTTATAAGTGGTTTTGTATTAGGTGATTACTGTCCTTTTTTAAGTATCTGGGTGGGGTCTGCCTTGACAAAAAGAACAAATATATAATATAATTAACTAAATAGTTGTTTTAAAGAAAAAGAAAAGTGAAATCGGAAGGATTGTTTTGTATTGGGCGTTGATATTGCCATTGATTTGGGAACATCAAATACAAGAATTTTTATAGCCGGCAAAGGTAAATTTTTGGACGAACCTTCTGCCGTAACCATAAATCTTGATAATGATGATATAGTTGCTGTGGGAAGTGCCGCTTATTCAATGATGGGCAGAACATCTCAGCGACTCAGCACCATAGAGCCAATAGTCGGCGGTGTTATATCAGATTTCTTTCTTGTTGAAAATATGATAAAAATTCAGCTCGGCAAGGCAAATATAAGCCGTATTGTAAAGCCGAGAGTCGTTGCGTGTATTCCCGGAGAAATAACCGATGTTGAAAAAAGAGCCGTTGTAAACTCAATTTTATCTATTGGCGTTCGAAATGTCAGCTTGATAGAATCGGCAAAAGCTGCGGCAATAGGTGCGGGACTCGATATAAGAAGTCCTCATGGCAGACTAATAGTCGATATGGGCGGGGGAACTACCGATATAGCTATTATATCGCTTGGCGATATATCGGTGTCACGTTCGCTAAAAATAGGGGGCGGCAGCTTAGATGACGAAATCACAAAGTATGTTCGCCGAAAATATAATTTAATAATAGGCAGAGCAACGGCTCAAGCGGCAAAAATCGAGATAGGCTGTGTTATAAAGCCCGATGAAGATAAATCTTGTGTCGTGAAAGGCAGAAACACCGTTACGGGTCTGCCACAGGCAATAGAGCTTACATCTTTTGAAATCTGTGACATACTTGCCGAAATAGCGGCTCCCGTTGTTCAGCAAATACAAGATATTTTGGAAGAATCACCGCCGGAACTTGCAGGCGATATATATAAAGACGGAGTTACCCTTACGGGCGGAGGCTCGCTTATAAATGGCTTCGATAAAATGATAGAACAGCAAGTGCAAATTGAGGCTCATATTGCCGAAAATTCAGCCGATTGTGTTATAAACGGCTGCGGATCAGCATTAAAATATATAGGTCAGGCTGAGATAGATGAAAACGGTGCGGTAAATCCGCTGAGTACGCCGTATTAATTTACTTATAATGTACAAAATTTGTATTAAAGGACGATGACACAAATGGTTTATTGCTATCATTGTATGGCACCTATAACTGATGCACTCCAACCATATTGTCCGAAATGCGGAAAAGAGTACAATGTACATATATCTGAACGATACGAACTTCCTGCCGGAACGTTCTTGGGTGACGGCAGATACCTTATCGGAAGAAGTATAGGAACCGGCGGATTTGGTATAACTTATGTCGGCCGTGATATGAAACTTGAAAAAAGGGTCGTTGTAAAAGAAACGTATTATAGCGGTATCTTTGAAAGAGATTGCACTAACGTGAATGTTCCAAATCCGTTCAGTGTTCAGTATGACCCCGAAATAGTTTCGCTGGAAGAGATTGTGTACAAAACGCAAACGGAGTGTCTGAGCCTTTCTAAAGGCGAAAAATTTACAAATATCGTAAAAGTATACGATTATATTTTTGAAAATAACACCGCTTATATAATTACCGAGTACATAAATGGAAAAACTCTGCATGACAGAGTTTGTGCAATAGGTAAGTATACTTGGTTCGATTTGTATGCCAAAATGAAACCGCTTATGCAGTGCCTTGCGTCACTCCATAGAGAAGGTCTTTTGCACAGAGATATAAAACCTCAAAATATAATGATAAGAAGGGCTCACGAGTATTCCGAAGAGTTCGTTCTTATAGATTTCGGTCTTGCAAGAACAACGCAGTCATCTGTGTTGGTTGAATCTGCATTTACTCCGGGATTTTCTCCCCCCGAACAGAAAATATCTACCGAAACAGACGGCACATATACAGATGTATACGCTCTTGCCGCTACTATGTATGATGCTCTAACAGGCGAAATTCCACCTGAGGCGACAAGTTATAACGTTTATGAGAATTTTCCTCAACTCCAAATCATGAAAAGTTCTTCGGCTATACCTCTAAACGTGGTTGATGCCCTTGTTTATGCACTTGAGCCAAACTATAAAAAACGTTGTAAAACCATAGACGGCTTTATGTATCGTCTGGAAAATGCACCTGTTTCGCCTAATCCTCAGGTTGCGTTTGCTCCTCAGCAGTTTGCACCAACATCAATGGCTCCGCCTCCTCAAAAGACGTATCAGCAGAACAGACCGAGAACAGTAAATCCGCCTCAGCCAAAAAATCCGCCTCAGGGAGGATACAGAGCAGCACCGTATTCGTTATCGGCTCAGGGCGGCGGACAAAACCGTAACGGATATGCTCAAAATCGCCCGAGAAGAACTGCTGCCGGGCCGAGAGATGTTGTCATAAAAGCTCCCGTTTCTCAAGATGACGGAATGTTCCCGCTTTCTCTTACAACAAAAACAAGCAGTATTGCCATAAACTATCTTTACATTATGGGCATAAAGCAGAACGGCGATATAGCTCTTTCAGGCGGTGTTAAAATATCGCCGCTGGCTCAAATATCAAAAGAAAAAATTGAGCTTGGAAAGCAAATCAACGAGCTAAAAAAAGATTTCAAAAATGACGTTAACGTCATGAAAGGCTGGAACAATCTTACATCTATATCGGCAGGGGGAGAACACGCATTGTCCCGTCATGTTGTCGGACTGCTCGCAACAGGAAACGTTGTTGCAGTTGGAAGCAACGCTTACGGTGAGTGCGACACAACCCTCTGGAAAAACGTAGTTGCCATATATACAGGCGAAAATTATACGGTCGGACTTCGTTCGGATGGCTCCGTTATTGCTACCGGTGATAATCGTTTCGGTCAATGTAATGTAAAAACTTGGCGAAACGTTACGGCGATAAGCGTCGGGGCGAGCCATACAGTAGCACTTCATGCGAACGGCACCGTTTCGGCAGTTGGAGAAAACCAATACGGTCAGTGCAACGTCAGCGGTTGGACAAAGATAATCGCAATATCTGCAAGCCGTAATCACACGGTAGGTCTTAGAGTTGACGGAACTGTTGTTGCTGTCGGAGATAATCAATACGGTCAGTGTGATGTTCGCTTGTGGACGAAAGTTTCGGCTATTTGTACAAGCTATGTTCATACAGTCGGGCTGGTAGCAAATGGAATGGTGCTTGCGACAGGTAATAATCAATACGGACAGTGCGAAGTAAAAGCATGGAGAAATATTTCTTCAATATATGCAAGCTCAGACCATACGGTTGGACTTCACGCAGATGGAACCGTTGTTGCCTGCGGAAGCAACGAACACGGTCAATGTAATACTCGTGGCTGGGAAAACGTTATGGAGATATATACTTACTATCGTTCAACAGTCGGACTTAAATGGAATGGTCAGGTTGTTGCTACGGGATTCAATGATTACGGTCAATGTAATATGAAAAACTGGAAAAACACCAAGCTTCCCCGAACAACTACTTTGTAAAAAAATATAAACCTCCCGTCTTTGGTTGGCGGGAGGTTCGATATTTCGTTATTTAACTTTTTTATGGAAAGAGTGATAAAAATGTCAGTGCCAATGGATCCTATAATTTTACTTTCATACATAAATACTCAGTTAAGAGATAAATATAAGAATTTGTCGGAATTGTGCGATGACCTCGGTATAAACGAAAATGATATAAAATCTCGTCTTGCAGGAGTCAACTATACATACAATGAACAGCAAAACAGATTCTTATAATTTTTTAAGTGAACGATATATCTCAATGTGAATTTGATGTTTCAGAGATAACGGTTCCGAGTATCTGTTCAAAAAATTATTATACTCGTTTGTGAAATTTTCGATTTCTTTTTCGGAAAGACTCGCACCAACACCACGGCAAGTTTTTACTCGTCCGAGCCACGATTTTTTCGAAAATTCAAGATCGGCATTATATGAGTGGATAGTTTCAATATCAAAAAATCCGTCAGCCCATGCGGGATACGAATATCTGAATTTTTCGAATCCGTGACCGCCCCACTCGGGATTATATTTTAAAACGAGTTTTTCTAATTCGCCGATAACTTCATCTTCAAACGGAAGCCAATCCATGAGAATCTTGCAAAACAGACCCTCGGGTTTAAGTATGCGGTGAATCTCGGGAATGGCTTTTTTTGTATCGAAATAATGAAAACACTGTACAGCGGTTACAACATCGAAAGAGTTATCGCCGAATCCCGTATTTTCAGCGGAGCAAACACGAAAATCAATATTTCGGATACCTTTTTCTTCGGCGAGTTTTTTGCCGTAAGCAAGTTGATTTTCCGAAATATCCGATGCGGTGAAATTCGCATTTGTGCTGTACATATTTATTGGCAGAATCGCCGTTCCACTTCCCAAATCGAGAATTTTTTGACCGCTTTTGCCTATTCCGAAATCAGTCAATTTTTCGTACATACTTTTGGGATAAATATTTCGGTATAGAACGTAATTATCCGAAACTCTGCCGAAATCGAACTCTTTGCCTTGGTCTATAAAATCAAGTTTCATTTTCTGTCTCCTTATGTATTTTGAATTTTTTTAGATTATATCACAATAACCAAACATTTGCAACCAAGTAATTTTTGTTGATTCAGTAAAATAAAAGATTGCATTTTTTAATGGATTTTGTTATAATAGCAACAGAGGGTTTTTCTCAAAAGCAAAAAAGAAGGTGCATGAAATATGAAAAACAAAATGTCAAAAATAATATCTAAAATTATTATGGCTGCCATAGGTCTTATCCTCATACTATGGCCGGGAACGACTCTTGAGGCAATTGTAAAAATTTTCGGTATCGCCTTGCTTGTCGTAGGAATAACAGGAGTTTTGGGATATGTTATATCTCCGTTTAAAAAGGGCTTGGCTAAACTTTGGTTTGCCGGAGCAATAATTATAATATTATTATCGCTCATACCGGTTACAAGACCCGATTTGATAGTAGCAATATTCCCGCTCGTTGTGGGAATCGGCATAGCAATAACCGGAATCGGAAATGTTATAGAGGCAATTTCTATAAAATCGTTTTCAGGAGCGTGGATTGTTCCGCTTTTGATGTCGCTGTTGACCGTTGCCGCAGGCTGTATAATAGCATTTTACCCATTCAGAACAATGGATCTGCTTGTGCGAATAGTTGGAGCGGTTATTCTTTATAATGCGATAGTAGGCTTGTTTATGGCATTTAAATATAATCCGAAAGTAAATCCCAATGGCTCAATAGATATTACTGATATAAATTCTTAATATTTGTTGACTGTTATGTCGAAATATGCTAAAATAAATTTGTTTTAAAAAACTCTTTAGGGGTGTATCGTCATGAGGAAAGCTCTTGTTATTCCCAAAGCGGCAGCGTGTGTCGTATTTCTGATAGTAGCAATAATATTGGTTGCTCCCGTAATGCCTGTTATGTCGGCGAAGTTATTCGGTGGAGGAACGCTTGATTTCAACTCCGCAGTAAGTAAAGATTGCAGTGCGAACCGTCCTGTTGAAGGCGAAGTTTGTTATGTACTCGGTGCCGATGCGGGCAGTTCGTCCGATGGTGCCGTTACTATGGGTGATTACTATTATCTTGTAACATTGGGCGGAAAAGTTGCCGATAATAAAAATAAAATCGATACACTTATTCTTGTAAAAGCTAAAAACGGTTCCAAAATTTATGAGGGACTTAATAATATTTACAGAGGTTCGTCAAAAGGAAATGTTGCCGAAGGGTTCAAAATTTCGGGCGTTCTTAAAAAGAGTACTTCTGATGAAAAATCTCTTGCAAACACGATGAAAACAGATTCGGTTTACGCTGATTTTAATTTGTCCGATTTTACACTTGATTTAACTAAATCCGTAAGTGCTATAAATACAAGATTCATAATTTCGCTTATATTTTTTGCACTCACGGCAGGTAGTGCGGTTTTGCTTGTTCAGGCTATAAACAAAAATGCGTCTATCGAAGAAATAGAGGACAAGCGAATGGCATTCAAAATGGAGCAAGATAAAAAATCCGGAAATAAAAACGATGACGGCTCCGATAAAATGTTTGGTGATTCCGAGGCTAATTACGGAGTTAAACCTCCGAAAGACGGTGAGTCTGCTCCATCGGGCGGATATAAACCCTCGTTCCAGTCGCAGGGCGGCGGTTCGGATAACGATGCTCCGAGAAAGCCGACAACTTATGATGAATCCGAAGATAACGGCGGATTTTTCGGTGGCGGAGCGAGTCAAAACGGTAATTTCTTTGGCGGAAGTTCAAATCAAACTAATCAAAATAATAATCAGAATGATTACTATGGCGGAAATTCGAATCAGAACAGCCAAGGCGGATATTACGGCGGAAATTCGAATCAAAACGGCCAAGGCGGATATTACGGCGGAAATTCGAATCAGAACAGCCAAAACGATTATTACGGCGGTCAGCAGTATTACGGTAATTCCACACAGTCCGATGACGATGATTACGGATTTTTCGGCGGACATTGATTATTATGTTAGGTATCCCGCTCTTTTATGGGCGGGATTTTTTATTTATCCAAAAGATTACAAAACTGTAATTTTTAAATAAATATAGTGAATTTCCCTTTGAACTATGTTATAATAAGCTTTGAAACAAAAATAACAATAAATGGGAGGATTTTTTAATGGGGAAAAGAATCGGCGGCAGTACCGAGCATTATTGGTATAAAGCATTTTTGCTTGGTTTATTTTTTTCTGCTGCATTTTTTATTCCGTATATAGTTATCGGTCATGGATATTTTTTGTATTACGGAGATTTTAACGTTCAGCAAGTGCCGTTCTATCAAATGATACATGACTCTATACGAAACGGGAATTTTCAATGGTCAACGACAACCGACCTTGGTTCAAGCATAGTCGGTTCATACACTTTCTATATGTTAGGAAGCCCGTTCTTTTGGCTTACGTTACCTTTCCCGAGCAAAATGGTACCGTATTTGATGGGGCCGCTGCTCATTCTGAAATTTGGTTCGGCATCGCTTACGGGATATATTTATTTAAGACGATATGTTCGTGATAAGAATTTAGCGGTGATCGGCGGTTTGCTGTATGCCTTTTCGGGATTTTCCGTTTACAATGTATTCTTTAATCATTTTCATGAGGCGATAATCACATTTCCGTTATTGCTTGCCGCTATTGACGAGTATATGGACAACCAACGCAGAGGAGTAGTCGCATTAGCGGTGTTTGCAAGCTGTCTTGTCAACTATTATTTCTTTGTGGGAATGGTAGCATTTGTTATAATCTACTGGTTTTTGAGAATGATTGACGGCAGTTACAAACTTTCTCCGCAAGACCTAATGCCTCTTGCTTTTGAAGTTGCTATTGGATTTGCGGCAACGGCAGTTCTGCTTGTTCCGACTGTTTTGTTTGTTGTTCAAAACCCGAGAATAGACGATTCTCCGCAGGGATATGACGCTCTCGTTTATGGGTCTACTCAAAGATACCTGCATATAATATCGTCATTGTTCTTCCCGCCGGATATTCCCGCAAGACCCAATTTTGCCCCGGATTCAAACTCAAAATGGGCATCTGTGGCGGCGTG
>CACXHC010000108.1 GCA_902767285.1 uncultured Ruminococcus sp. | reverse complement strand
TCCGACTGCGTCGTTTGCAGTCGGATTTGTTTTAGTTTATAGAAAATTAGTTGTACCACCAAAAATTTATATAGTTAAAGTTTTTTTGCTTCTTTTTTTCAAAAAAAAGAAGGCAGGGGTTCGGGGGCGGCAGCCCCCGAGAAAACGGGGTGGAAGCTCCCGAGAAAACGGGGTGGCAGCTCCCGAGAAAGCGGAGCGGCAGCCCCCGAGAAAGCGGGGTGGCAGCTTCCAACTATTTGGCGGTTTTGATAAATGAGAAATTATCCTTAATATAAATAATGCCCGAAATTACGGTCAAAACGGCGGTTATCCACAGCAGAGATTGATTTATAATAGTTAGTATATTCAGGTTGATGGATAACGATAAAATGCCCATATTTGCGAGTTCTACGATATACCCGTTTATGAGAACGACAATTATTGCGACCATCTGGCTTACTGTTTTTGCTTTTCCCCACATATTGGCGGCTACTACTTTTCCGTTTTCCGCCGCTATGAGCCTTATCGATGTAACCGAAAATTCTCTAAATAAAACCAATATTATAAATGCTGCTCCGATTATATCAAGCTCTATAAAACAGGCAAATGCAGATATAACCAAGATTTTGTCTGCCAATGGGTCGGCGAACTTTCCGAAATCTGTTACCATGTTGTATTTTCGGGCGATTTTTCCGTCCATCATATCCGTTATAGATGCTATCGAAAATATCAAAAGTGCTATAAGATAATGATGCGGTATTTTGTCAATGAGCAACACTGTGGCAAAAAACGGCACCAGTATTATTCTAATTAGGGTCAGTTTATTTGGAAGATTCAATTGCTATCCTCCCCTTTTAGCTCTCCGAGCGGGTCAATGTCAAACACATCAAAAATGTGAACTTTCACTATCTCGCCAGCTTGTGGCTTGCGGTCATTCGATGTGAAAAATACTTTTCCGTCAACTTCGGGAGCGTCTGCCTTGCTTCTGCCAAAATAACACTCCGCATATCTGTCGAACCCTTCAACAAGCACATCTATATCTTTGCTGATTAACTTTTGGTTATAATCGTCCATTATGAATTGTTGTTGTTCCATCAGAATGTCGGCTCGATGTTCCTTAACCTCGTCACTGATTTGCTCGGGCAAACGTGCCGCCGGTGTATCTTCTTCGCACGAATACGCAAAACAGCCCATTCGCTCAAATTTCATTTCCTTTGCGAATGATGCGAGTTCGTCAAACTGTTCTTCCGTTTCGCCCGGAAATCCGGTTATAAACGTTGTTCTTATAACGATCTCGGGAACTTTGTTTCTCAATTTGTTTATAAGTTCGGAGATTTGTTCACGATTTCCGCCCCTTCCCATACGCTTGAGGACTTTTTCATTACAATGCTGGAGAGGAATATCAATATATTTGAGAAGTTTATTTTCCGTTGCGAAAACGTCAATAAGCTCGTCCGTTATTGCCTCGGGATAACAATACAAAACTCGTATCCACTCAAGAGATTCTATTTTGCAAAGACGGCGAAGAAGTTCGGCAAGCATATATTTTCCGTAAATATCTATTCCGTACTTGGTTGTGTCCTGAGCTATGACAATAAGCTCTTTCACGCCGTTTTGTGCGAGATTTTCGGCTTCCTCAACAAGATTTTCAATTTTTCTGCTGCGATATGCTCCTCTTATCATAGGAATAGCACAGTAAGTACAGTGATTGTCACAGCCTTCGGCAATTTTCAGATAAGCATAATAATACTCGGTACTCTGTATTCTGCCACCTTCGAGCGGAAGTTTTCTTTTATCCGGAAATTCTTCAACTCTCTGCTTTTCCAGAACTCTTTCGATGACCTTCGCTATACCACTGTTACCACCGATTCCTACAACTGCGTCAAGTTCGGGAATTTCTGCCATCATTTGTTCTTTGTATCTCTCGGCAAGACAACCCACGGCAACAAGTGCCTTGATTTGTCCTTCCTCTTTCAGCTTTGCAAGCTCCAGAATTTCGTTTATACTCTCCTGCTTCGCACTGTCGATAAAACCGCAAGTGTTGACCAATGCCACATCTGCCATAGCTGGGTCATCAACTATTTTATATCCCGCATCTCGCAAAGTGTAAAGCATCATTTCGGCATCTACACGATTTTTCGCACAGCCAAGGCTTATCATACCAACGGAATACTGCATTTTTATTCCTCCGATTATCATTCTTCTTCGTCAAACCGCTCTATCGCCGACTTTATATCGCTCCACGAATAACCTAATCTCTGCAACGCCGAAATCGTTCTTCGCCTGTCCTTTTCGTCAGAGAGCTTGTTTGCATATTTTCTTTCAATTAACTCGACTATCTGCTCTACGGGGTCGCACTCAAACTCGTCAAGAATTTCTTGTGCAAGCTCTTTGTCGATCCCCTTCTCAATCAGCTTATATACTGCACCTCTTGACGACATTTTTTTGATGTTGAGAAGGTCAGACGCAAGCCGTCTTGCATAATTTTCGTCATTGAGCAGACCGAGTTCCTCCATACGGTCGCACACGGAGTCGGCGACTGTTTCGGACGACTCCGTGCAAAGTTTCTCTTTCAATTTTTTTCTTGAATAATCACGCCCCGAAAGCAACCAAAGTGCCTTCTCTTTCGCTCTTTTATACTCCGATTTTTGAACAAGCTCGTATAACTCGTCATCATCTAACTGAGTTCCCACGTTTACACCGTTTTCGGCGAGTACCTGAGTATCGAGTTTCATGGCAAATTCGCCGTCTATATAAACAAGAGTAAGTTTTTTTTTGGCGGGCGTGAGTTCAGTTATAGTCATCATTCTACAACTTCAACATCTATATTTTTGTCGGAAGATTCCGAAGGAGCAGTTTTAGACTCGTTGGTTGTTTCGGCTGAAATAACATCAACGTTAGATTTTTCCTCTGATTCTTCGGTTGCCTCGTCCGAATCTTTCTTACCTTTGCCCTTAGCGGTAGTTTTTCCGTTTCCTTTAATAAGCGGCTTTTTGATTATCTCGTCACTCTTCTCAATAATGATTTTTTCGAGTTCCGCTGCAAGCTCCTTGTCTTCCAAAAGAAGTTGCTTTACCTTATCTCTGCCCTGAGCAAGACGTCTGTCGCCATAACTGAACCATGAACCCGATTTTTGAATAACATCGGCTCTAACACCAAGGTCAACTATTTCGCCCTCTTTAGAGATACCTCTGCCATACATTATATCGAACTCAGCCTCACGGAACGGCGGAGCAACTTTATTTTTAACAACCTTTACTTTTGTATGAGAACCTATCATCTCACCATTTACTTTGAGAGTTTCGACTTTTCTTATATCAAGACGAACAGACGAATAGAATTTCAAAGCTCTTCCGCCGGGAGTTACTTCAGGACTGCCGAACATTACGCCGACTTTCTCTCTGAGCTGATTTATGAATATCGCCAAACAGTTGCTTTTTGATATTGCTCCCGTAAGTTTTCTGAGAGCCTGCGACATAAGACGTGCCTGCAAGCCAACGTGCGAATCGCCCATTTCGCCTTCGATTTCGGCTTTTGGAACAAGTGCCGCAACCGAATCGACAACTATCGCATCAATAGCACCCGAACGAACAAGAGCCTCGGTTATTTCAAGAGCCTGTTCGCCTGTGTCGGGCTGTGAAACGAGCAGAGAGTCAACATCAACGCCGAGTGCTGCCGCATAAACAGGGTCAAGAGCGTGTTCTACATCGATAAAAGCCGCCGTACCGCCGTTTTTCTGAGCCTCTGCAATACAATGAAGAGCAAGTGTCGTTTTACCCGAGCTTTCAGGGCCGAACATCTCAACAATTCTTCCTTTGGGCAGACCGCCTATGCCGAGAGCCATATCGAGAGAGAGAGAACCGGTGGAAATAGAATCAACTTTGAGTGTCTCTTTTTGACCAAGACGCATTACCGCACCTTTGCCGAATTGTTTCTCTATTTGAGCCAACGCCGTATCAAGAGCCTTATTTTTATCTTCTGCCATAATCAACAAATCCTTTCAAATTATTATTTCATAATGAAATGTCTACTATTAAATTATATAACAAAAACGGTAATATGTCAAACATTTTTTCGCTTTTTTGAGTTTTTAATCATCGGTTTGCGAACGTTGTGCGTTTAAATCCCTGCAAATCCAACAAATACGAAATATTGGAATATCCGTTTGCGATTAGGTCATCTTTAACGGGTTCGTGTTCGTCCTCGCCGGTTTCGTAGACTATAAATCCGCCAATTTTGAGTTTGGATTTCCATTTTTTAGATATTATTTTATAAAAGAATATTCCGTCATCACCGCCATCGAGAGCCATTCTGGGTTCAAAAGCGAGTTCAGGCTGCAAAGTATCTATTTGATTTGTTTTGATGTACGGTGGATTTGATACAATTATGTCAAAAGTTTCGTCAGAGAAATCGGAATAATTTTTGGTAACATCGCCCAAAACGGGAGTAACATTTTTGACGCTATTAAATTTTATATTTTTTTGAAGATAAACAAACGCATCTTCCGAAAGTTCGAGAGCAACAATTTGAGCATCGGGAACAAATTTGGCAACTGAAACAGCGATTGCACCGCTTCCGGAACAGAGGTCTATTATTTTGGGAGATTTCATTTTTTGAGCAAGAGCAATAACTTTTTCGGCAGTAATTTCGGTATCACTGCGGGGAATGAGAACACCTTCGCCGACAAAGAAATCAAGTCCCATAAAATTCCATTTTCCTATTATGTATTGGAGAGGGCGACCGGAAATTCGTTCATTTAGGGCTATAAGGAAACGGCGGCAAAGCTCGCTGTCTGCGAGCCTGTCGCCGTGGATTATGAGTGTTGACCTGTCGGCGTTAAAAAAATGTTCCATAAGGCAAAGCGAATCGAAATCGGCATCGGGAATGTCGTTTTTTTCCAAAAGAGATTTACTGTGCCTATAAAGCTGAGTTAGAGTAAAATTTTCCATTATATTCTGTCCTCGCCGTTTTCGGGAATAACGGGTTTGATTGCAGCGATAGCGATTTCGATCATTTTGTCATCGGGTTCGATAGTTGTAATTCGCTGAGCGGCGAGTCCGGGGGCAGCGATTATTCTTGTAGCGAGATTGTCATACTTAGCACATATTTTGATAAGTTCGTAACCGATTCCGCACGAAACAGGAAGAAGCAAAAGTTTGATTAATGTTCTCAACAGCGGATTTTTAGCAGTTATAAAGAGTCCGATAACAATACCTATTATGAGCATGATAATCATGAAGCTCGTACCGCATCGAGGGTGAAAGCGGCGATATTTTTTGACATTTTCGACTGTCAGCTCTTCCAAATTTTCGTAACAGAAAATAGTTTTGTGTTCCGCCCCATGATACATGAAAGTGCGTTTCATATCGGGCGTTCTTGATATTATGGTGATGTAGCCTAAAAAAATAGCGATTTTTAATAAACCTTCGAAAACGCTTCGCCACATTGTACCTTTGTCGAGAGCCGGAGCAACTTTTGCGATGTTGTTAAAAATGAAAGTCGGAAAGGCAAAAAACAGCAAAATCGAAAGTGCCACTCCCAAAATAGTTGCGAAAGTCATAACAACACCGAATAATTTGTCACCGAGTTTATCTTCGAGCCATTTTTCAAAGGCAGACGGTTCTTCGTTTTCTTCTTCTGTACCCTCGACTGATTTTTCGGCAGAGAGCATCAAGCATTTCATGCTCAGTCTAAGCGAGTCAATAAGGTTAACAAATCCTCGTATCATCGGAAGTTTAAAAAATTTGCCTTTGGAGGATATTGCATCAAACTCAATATCCTCTGTATATATTGAGTTGTCAGCCATTCTCACGGCAACGGTGGTCTTTTGCGGGCCACGCATCATAATTCCCTCTATCAGTGCCGACCCGCCTATCGAAGTCTTTATTTTCGTTTGTTCAGCCATAAAACCTCTCCTTTAGTAACAATGCAAACGAAATTTTAAGGGGACTCCGTCCCCTTAAACCCCTGCCCGCTTTTTGAAAAAAGCGGGGCAAAAACTTTTTGTTGATTCTCGGTTGGTTTTTCTATATTTTGAACAAATCTGCCTGCACAAGCACGCAGGCAGATTTGTTCCTATATTTTGTAATAAATATTGTTCCGCAAGCCTAATTAGGATTTTAGAATTTCTTCATCGTCCTTATCAAGAACGGGAATTGTAATTGTAACAACGGTTCCGTAATCTTCTTTGCTTTTTATGTCCAGACTGCCTCTGTGCATAGTTATTATTTCATCGGCAACAGCCAAGCCGATTCCACTTCCTCGCACGGTTTTATTTGCTTTATAGAATTTTTCTTTTATTCTGGGCAAATCCTTCTCGGCAATTCCGCAGCCGCTGTCTTTTACTATAACTTGAATTGTTTCGCCCGATACAACAACTTCTATTTCGATAACACCATGTTCAGGCGAATATTTAATTGCGTTGTCTATTATGTTTATGAATACTTGACGCAAACGGTTTTTATCGGCAAGCACGGGAGGCAGAATCTCGGGTTCTTCATAAATGATGTGTTTATCCTCTTTTGAGGCTCTTTGTTTTAGCATATAAACGGCTTCGCTGAGTTCCGCCACGAGGTCTATTTTATCCATAGCAAGAATCATCCTTCCGTTTTGTATGCGTGAAAAATCCAGCAATTCTTCAACCATGCTCGTCAAGCGTTCAGATTCGCTTATGATTATTGAGAGTCCTTTGCTGAGTGTTTTTTTGTCGGGTTCGTCGAAAGACATTGTTTCCGCCCAACCTTTTATTGCGGTTAGAGGTGTTCTCAGTTCGTGAGATACTGACGAAATGAAATCATTTTTCATTCTGTCTGTTGACTCAATCTCCTCAGCCATGTGATTTATACTATCGGCGAGTTCTCCGACTTCGTCATCATAGAGTCTGTCGGCACGGGCTTCGTAATCGCCCTGTGCGATTCTGTATGCCGTTGACCTGAGTTCCCTTACCGGAACGACTATTGATTTCAGAAAGAACAAGCACGGCACAACAAAAGATGCCAGTAACAAAAATGCAGATAATGCAATTATAAGTATTGCGAATGAGATTTTTTTATCTACTCCCGTAAGATATTCGTAAAAGCAAAACGAAATTTTTATTTTGCCGTTATCATCGGGAATAACCACAGAATAGCTCATCATTCTTTCGCCCGTAGATAAACTTACCGTTCTGAAACTGCCTGAATCCGGACTTTCGACAGCATAATTTAAACTGTCGTTGTTTACAAATTCCTCAGCAGCTCCCTCTGTGGCAAAAATCACATCTCCGCTCGAATCCGTTACGGCTACTCCAACAGATTCTTTTTTTTGTATGCGGTCAACATAATCTTTTATGTGATTGGCCACATGGTCTGATACGGAGTATGTTTTATATACATTATCTCCTATTTCCTGAAGATGACGTTTTACACCGTCATAATAATATGTTTGCACGGCAAACGACGCACCTAAAACAATCACCATAAGAAAAATACCGGTCACGCTAAGGCACTCTTTTACCCATCTTCTGACTATACTGCTTTCTTTGCCCAACGCTACGACCTCCGAAAATAACAACTGCTTTCCGCTTTGGATTTATGCGTCCCACTTATAGCCCAATCCCCATACGGTTACTATGTATTTAGGATTAGACGGTTCGTCCTCAACCTTCATGCGGAGTCGTCTTATATTTACATCAACGATTTTTTCCTCGCCAACATACGCCGATCCCCAAACCTGACTGAGAATTTTGCCTCTTTCCAAAGCCTGTCCGGGATTAGAGAAGAAATACTCCATAATCTGAAATTCCACTTGTGTAAGTTCGATAGTTTTGCCGTTTTTTAACAAAGTTCTGTTGCGTAGATTGAGAACAAAATCACCTGATTTTATTTCTTCTTTGAAATTGCTCTCAAAATTAGATTTTGCAATAGTTACTCGTCTGTACAAAGCATCTACTCGTGCTACAAGTTCCGAGGGACTGAACGGTTTTGTAACATAGTCATCGGAACCGAGCATAAGACCTGTTACTTTGTCCATCTCTTGTGTGCGAGCCGTAAGAATTATTATTCCTATGCCTGCATTTCTTGCACGAAGTTCTTTGCATACAGCGAAACCATCTCTTGTACCGGGCATCATGATGTCGAGTATAACAACATCAAGGTCGCCGCACTCTTCGTATTTGGCGATTGCCTCGTCACCGTTTTCGGCTTCGATAACATCGTATCCGCCTCGTGTTAGATTGATGACGATAAAATCACGGATTGCCGCCTCGTCTTCACATACTAATATTTTTTTCATTACTATTACTCCTTACATTGATTTTAGTTTTGCAATGAGAAAATTTATTTTAATTCCTTGTTTGCTGAACATTATCTCGTGTTCGGTAAGGATATTATCGGTAATATTGCTTGCATGAAGATCATTAGTTTTGAATATTATATCATATCCCGAATTTTCAAAATACTCTATACTTTCTTCAAATAGCGGAAGGTCATCTGTTTTAAAGTAGATTTCTCCGCCATCGCATAATAAGTCGGCGTATTTTTTCAATTTGTCGGGATACGTTAG
>CACXHC010000107.1 GCA_902767285.1 uncultured Ruminococcus sp. | reverse complement strand
TAGAAGACTTAATAAAACTCCGCAAGCTTTTAATCAAAAGATAAAAAGAGGAAATTTCACAATAGAAGAATTGGCAGACATTGCTCTGGTTGTTGGTTGTGAGTTGAAATGCGAGATAGTTTTTCCAAATGGAGAAAAAGTAACCATTTGCAAGTGATTGATTTATTGAAAGGGTAGTTACTATGATTGAATATATTGAAGGCGATATTTTTGATAGCCCCGCTCAAGTGATTGTGAATACTGTTAATACAGTTGGCGTGATGGGAAAGGGGTTGGCACTTTCTTTTAAACAACGTTATCCAGAAATGTTTGAACGTTATAAAATGGCTTGCGAAAAGCACTTACTATCAGTTGGCAAGTTAATGTTATTTTATGAAACCGATCATTGGCTTTTATTGTTCCCTACCAAAGAGAATTGGCGTTATCCATCAAAAATGGAGTTTATTGAAAAAGGCTTGATGAAATTTGTTCAAACCTATTCAGAAAAGAGTATTACATCAATTGCTTTCCCGCGGTTAGGATGCGGAAATGGCGAACTGGACTGGAATGATGTAAAGCCCCTTATGGAGAAATATCTTAAAAAACTTCCTATTGACGTTTATATTTACCTGGGGGTTGGTTCGGAGATTGTTCCGGAGCACAAAGATCAAAGTAAGACTCTAAAATGGTTAAGAGAAAATGCAAAAGATTTGTCTTTTAACGGAGTCAGAGATGATCTAATTGGTTTGTGCGCATTTCTTCCGTATTCGTTCGAAATTGGAGAATTGAAATTTGAACTGACATATAATAACGAAGAATTTCAGATTTCAAATAATAATTTTTATAAGCCTTGTACTATCAAAGAAGAACGGCTATTTGAGATTTGGGATGAAATGCGGAAACGCTCTGTGTTTTCAGTAAGTTCATCTAGTGAGGACGAAAAACTAGTTTACGGGCTTCTTTTTTCTGCAGGATATTTATCAAAGATAAAGCTATTTAACAACAAAACAAACGAAATGGAAGAAGGATATCAAATAAACGCTGGTTTAGGAAGAGTTCATGCATTCAAAGGGGTATAAAATGAACTATTTAGATATAATTCAAGAGAACTGTAATAAGCATAGTCCTATATCATGGTGGCCGAGATTTGCTTTTCACTATACTGATATTCAAAATGCTGTTAGCATTTTGAATTCAGGATTCCTATACAGTAGAGCTGCTGCTGATCAGCTTAAAATCATGAAAAATGATAATGCAAGCCGGCAAGTTATTGATATAACAAGCTCTGATGTTGTCTCAAAAGTTCGCTTTTATTTTCGCCCTTTAACCCCAACCCAATACTATAATGAAGGATATAAACATCCTTCACTTCGATATTGTCAAGACGAAAACGCTAATGTTCCAGTGCCAATTTTTTTACTTTTTGATTTAAATAAACTATTATCGCTTCCTGGAGTTCAGTTTTCGGAAACATCTCAAGCTATTAGAGGATCAAAAGTTTACAGTGGTATTGAGAAGTTTAAAGATTTGAATTTCGATTATATCTATGATAATAGCTATGAGAATTTTGAAGTATCAAAGAATTTTCGTCACGCAGAAATTCTTCATCCAAATTCAATGCCAATTGATTCTTGCATATGTAACATACTTTGCAGAAACAATCTTGAACGAACAACACTTTTAAATCTGCTGCACGAAAAAAACAATAAGGCTTTTTTAAAGTATAAAGAGATGATTAAAGTACCTAGAAATAATGTTTTTGAAAATAATGGTTCTTTTTTGACAGATTGTTCATATCATGATAGAATGGTTAGCATTACTTTTTCGGACGCATATGCTGGAAAGCGATATATTGAAAGGGAGATGGAAAAAGCTGGTATTGATGAGTTAAGACCAATAGATGTTGTTGTTCAGTTAAAATGGATTAATTCAAGAAACATCTGTAATCAAAAGTCAATAGTTATTCCATTTGATGTGCGCAAACCCGGTACATTTACAATAACCGGATTACCTGATATTCAAAACGCCAAGAATATTAGCATAGAAGTGCTTTTCGATAATAATTTGATGTGTTATTTGATTCAGTCGCTTGATTTTTCAGAGTTGCTGCGTTAAAAGAACTTGATGAAATCAAAATCAAAAAAAGCATTATTAAAGCATATACGAGCGGAAGTATATATATCATAACAAGTTCCTCCTTCGCGTAATCAACCGCGAAGGAGGAACTTCTGTTAATTATGCGATTTTCAGCTTTCGTCCATCGTTAACGTTTCGAAGGGCGCGTCTGTTCCGACGAAGATTTCGTGTGCGAAGCGAGCGCCGTGGCGGAAGCCGGTGATGAAATTGTCGAGGCAGTTGGCGTCGAGAAGGTCGGCGGTGACCGAGAGGTACTGCTCGAAATTCGCCCGCTGTTCCTCGGTGAACGATCCGGTCAGTTTGGACTCGAGGTCGCTCTGCTTCTGCATCAGTTTTTTCACGCGGCTGCCCGGGCGGACGGCGCGCTGGCAAGGCGTTAGATTTCCGTAGTACAGATC
>CACXHC010000106.1 GCA_902767285.1 uncultured Ruminococcus sp. | reverse complement strand
TGTGGGCTATTTTTTTATAGTTGCACGTTCATTTTACAATGCGCCAAAAAAAAGAAGAGAGAAAAAAAGAAGAGATTTTTTATTAAAAAATATTGACAAAACTGTTACAACAATGTTATAATTCAAGGTAGATTAGAAAATCAGGAGAAAAAAATATGCGAGTAATAACTGGAACGGCACGAGGACGAAAGCTCGAACAGCTCGAAGGCAACGATGTTCGCCCCACAACCGAAAGAGTAAAAGAAGCTGTGTTCAGCATAATACAATTTAACATAGAAGGACGAAAATTTCTTGATTTATTCGCCGGTTCGGGTCAAATGGGAATAGAGGCTCTGAGCCGTGGTGCGTCAAGAGCCGTGTTTGTGGATTCTTCAAAAGATTCGATAGACATAATAAAACGAAATCTTCAAACAACTAAACTGGAAGAATGTTCAAGAGTTTTCAGAACCGATTCTATAAGCTATCTGAAATCTTGCAGAGAAACTTTTGATTTGGTTTTTCTTGATCCTCCTTATGAATCCGGTTTGCTGGAAACGGCTATCCAAAATATCGAAAAAGTAATGAACAAGGGCGGTACGGTAATATGTGAATCGCCTGTAAAACAGGATTTGCCGGAGGGGTTTGGCGAATTCGTAAAATTAAAAGAGTATCGCTACGGCAAAATAAAAATAACAACATACTGTCACGGCGATTTGGCTTAAAAGGGGTGGTGCAAATGCAGACGGTTATTTGTCCGGGAAGTTTTGACCCCGTTACAAGAGGTCATATAGATATTATTAAACGTGCATCTAAAACTTTTGAAAAAGTTATTGTTGCGGTGTTCGTAAATAAAGCTAAAATACCGTGCTTTACTATTGAAGAACGAATCCATTTTCTCGAAAAAGCTCTTGAGGGAATGGAAAATGTCGAGATAGTCGCCTGCGAAGGTCTGCTCGCAGATTACGCACGTGAACGTCATGCAACGGCAGTCGTAAAGGGACTTCGTGCCATGTCCGATTTTGAATACGAATTTCAAATGGCACTTACAAATAAAATGCTTAATCCGGAGCTTGAAACGCTGTTTTTTTCTTCATCAGCCGAGAATATGTATGTTAGTTCAAGCATCGTCAAAAGTGTGGCAAGTTTTGGGGGGAACATAAGAGATTTTGTTCCGGAATGTATCCACGATGAAATTCGTGACAGATTATGTGTAGAAGGAGTTAAGAGCAATGAAAGTTGATGAATTTTTGGACGAACTTTCCGAAATGATAGAGGACTCAAAAGAAATGCCCATGTTCGGAAAAATTATGGTTGACAAAAAACGTGTATCCGATATTATTGATGAAATAAAAGCTAATCTTCCGCCCGAAACTCGTCAGGCGAAAAGAATCGTTGCCGAAAGAAACAAAATTATCGAAGAAGCAAGACGACAGGCTCAGGCTATCGTTAACGGTGCAAATCAACAGCGTTCGGCTATGCTCAGTCAAAGCGAAGTCGTTGTTGAAGCTCGTCAGGAAGCCGACAGAATACTTAAACAAGCCGAAGCAAATGCCGCCGAGAAAAAAACTACCATGCACAACTATATCGACCGCATACTCAGCGATACCGAAAGAATACTTATCGAAAATCAAAAAGAACTCGATGAGAATTTTAAGAAATTCCATGCTCAAAGAGTCAGACTCGCAGAAGCAAACAACAACGCAAGAAATCAAAGACCTATGATGCCTAAAACCGTTCCGCCCGTTCAACAGGATTCCGAACAGCCTCAGCCCGAAACTCAAGAGCCTGATTCATCAAACGAAACTTATGAAGATGAATAAAAAAATCCCCCGAAAAAATTCTTTCGGGGGATTTCGTTTTTCCGTTTATATTACATATCTGGTTCTATCGATGTTTCATCCGATTCGGCGGAATCCGTATCTGTATCGGACTCCTTCGGCTCTTCAACAACAATTTTTGCATCAGCCGGAAGTTCTGCTTGAGCGTCTGTGAAAACTCTCTTGAAAACATATCCCGAGGGAGTTTCCTCATAATTGTAGCTCGTACCGCCTCCGTGACTGTAAAACGATGACGGAAGCTCCTCTGTTTTTACGGCTTTGCCGTTCTTATAGTAGATTCTTTCTGCGTACGCACCGAATCCGACTCCCGAAGAACCCGTGTACCATGATGAAGTACATATCTCGTCAAAATCTGTGGGGCGGTATCCGTAAATATACGCATAAAGTGCGGCACCTTCCATATAACAAATAAGATATACTTCGTGTTGGGTATCATTGCGGAATTTCATATCGATGTTGCCGTAGTCAATAGCGGAGTCAATACCGATGGGAACATAAACCGAAGGCCAAGTGTGCGGTTCTCTTTCAACAACGGTCATATTTGCTCTGATAGCGGCATTGTATATCGTAGTAGCCGCCTGACAAATACCGCCGCCGACACCATCGGCAGAACGTCCGTTAACTATAACGCCTGCGGAGTAATATCCGTTTTCCACAAGATTGGAGTTGCCTGTTTTACCATTGAACGAGAACACCTCTCCCGGACGGATAACAGAGCCGTTCATACTTTGCATGGCGGTCATCATGTTCATGTTGCCCGCCCAAGTATTGCCCGAGTATGTGACGTATTGAGAAATCAAAACAAGATTCTTTTTAAGGTCGGTGAGATTTACGGTAGGTTCAATAATAGTCATCTCGCCTATAATATCGGCGGTATAATTTTCGTTTGATATAAGCGTCTGTATTTGATTTGTAAGGTCATCAACATTCAGCTCGGCACCCGTAACGCCCTCAGCAAAAGAGAACATTTCGGCAACGTGTTCTTTCGATACATCTATATTGGTAACGTGTGCGTCCTGAACAGCAACATTGACTTTTTTTGCTATTTCATCACACGCTTTTTTTATTGATGATGTATCGAAATCCATAGTTATTGGATAATCACGTCTTTCGCTGTTTTTCAAAGTAGTACGGCTTTCACTCATTAAGATCTCACGCATATACTCGCTGTACTCGTATGCCTCGTTAAGTCTTTCGATTGTATCGAAAGAGAACACGAGGTCATCTTCGGTAAGATACAAAATTTTGTCATTACAACGAAGTGTATAGTTGATTGAAGGTATCATTTCGGATTCTTGGATAGCGAGAAGTTCTTTGGCGGCTTTCATGGTAAGACCTCCGAGGTCAACACCCTGAACCGAAATTCCCGATATGAAGATTCCCTGCGGAGCGGCGAGTTCGGCTGCACTTTGTTTTGTTGCGATGAACGCCTCGTGTGTTTCGGTGTGGAACAATCCCAAACTTATCGACGACGCAATTATTCCGCCCGTCAAAACAACGGCAACTGCGGCAATCGGAAGAATTATTTCAAAGATATTTTTTCTATCTTTGCGAATCAACATTTCTTCTCCGGCAGACACTTCACCGAGAGTTGCATTTCCTTTCATTTCATTTTCCATTCTTCATTCCTCATTTTTCTTTAAAACTGTTTCGGATAATATATATTATATACTACACCGATTCATAATAATGATACACTTTTATTTCAATTTTGTAAAGAACTTTTATTATTACAACTTTGTTACTTCTTTTTTCTTCTTTTTTTTGAAAAAAAAAGAAGAAAAAAAAACTTTAATTCGTGTCCGCTCTACTTTGTTTTTCCGTTGGATTTTTTCTCTTCTTTTTTTGAAAAAAAGAAGAGAAAATAAGCAAGAAATCCCCCGTACAGACTTTACAATTTTAAACGGTCAAAATTGTCTATATCGGGGAAATTATCCATGCGGTATTTCATCATATAAGCCTGAATAGACACATCTCCACCTTTTTGAGTATTTGCCACAGCATGGTCAAGCAATTTAATGATATTATCTTTTGTAACAAGATCGGTATTTTCAAACAGATATTTAACTTCATCATAGCAATTCATATA
>CACXHC010000105.1 GCA_902767285.1 uncultured Ruminococcus sp. | reverse complement strand
CTGTATAAATTTTATGTTTTTTAATAAATGTTTTTACACAATTAAAGTTTTTTGGAAAGGGTTTGGGAAAACCTTTTTTTCAAAAAAGGTTTTCCCAAGAAAAGCCTCGGGAGCAGGCATCACCTGCCCGACTGCATACAACGCAGTCGGATTTGTTGTTTTTTTTCTTCTTCTTTTTTTGAAAAAAAGAAGCAAAAAAACTTTAACTGTATAAATTTTATGTTTTTAGATAAATATTTTTACATAATTAAGGTTTTTTGGAAAGGGTTTTCCAAAGAAAGTCAATTTTTCACAGCACCATTTTTGAAATACAGTATAAAATTCTTATTTGTTGTTGGACGTCTGGATCTCAAAATAGGCGTTCAGCTTGCTGAGATTTTTTCGGGCGGCTTTTATGTGCCTTGATACTGTTGATGGGGAAATCCCCAAATGGTCGGCAATTTCATTAAGATTCATTTCTTTAAAATAGTATAGTAATAAACATTCACGTTGGCGGTCGGTCAGCGTATTTTTTATTCCGTTACGCAAAAGAGCTTTCATAACCGTCAACTCACGTTTATTTGTTTCAGCCGATGCGTTAACGTGCGATGTACTCAATTTTTGAAGATTATCTCCAAACAAAACAACATTTCTCATTTATAGTTATGCTCCTTCATAGATTTTATTTGCAAGAGGATTTGTTTGTACGTTTCCAAACATTCTCGGTGCATTTGATAAAGGTCTGTTATAACACGCTCGGCGAGTTTTCGGTCGTCAATAGTTTCGTAATCTTTAATAAGACGCTTTTTTGCGATTTTCTCCGAGATAACTGTTGCCTGCGATAAATACTCTTGTGCCAAAATTTCGTAATCTTTGATATTCATTATAAAACTCTCCTTTAAAATACGGTTTAAGAACTTTTGTTCGAAATACTTTATCTTATAATCTAACATATTTTTTTTAAAAAATCAAGTAGTTAGAACAATTTTTTGAAAATAATTTTCTTAGAGAATTAATTATTGTAATTTAATGAAAAATTCATATTGCCGTAACAAAAAAGTCTTTTGAGTGTGTATAATATAAATATACCAAAGCTGATATATTGAAGCTAAGGTATTGTTCTTTTACCCTCCTCAAAATGTACCCCTCAAACTAAAGAAAAGCAGTCGGAAATTTCGTTCCGACTGCTTTTCACTGCGTATTTTCAGTTTTTTATTTTAGTTTTGTGAAAAGTCAATAAATTTTACAAAGCATAATTGTTGACTATTCCTCCGCAATCGTGATTGACAAATTTGTGAAAAAGTGGTAAAATGCTTGTAGTTAGAGTAAGCGGTTGAACCGCAAATGTTCTGTCAATATCAAATTCTCAGCAGATTGAGCGTAGGTCTATCAGACTTACGCTTTTTGCTTGTCAGGAGTTTTTATGATTATTTTTAATACCGACCTCGATAATACAATGATATTTTCGTATAAGCGTGATATAGGCAAAAATAAAATTTGTGTGGAAATTTATCAGGGCAGAGAGGTTTCGTTCATAACTCCCAAAACTGCCGAGCTTATAAAGCAAATCAGCAAAAAAATGTTGTTTGTTCCCACAACTACACGAACTATCGAACAGTATCAAAGAATCAATCTCGGTATAAATATCGAATATGCCCTCGTTTGCAACGGTGGTATTTTGTTAAAAAACGGCATTGAAGTTCCTCAATGGTATGAAGAATCTCTTGATTTAATAAAAGATTGCCAACCTCAATTGAAACTCGCTGAAAATATTTTGGAAAAAGATTCCAACCGCTCCTTTGAAGTGAGAAATATTAGTGACCTCTTTATTTTTACAAAAAGCGATAATCCCGATGTTTCAATTGCAAATCTTGAAAAAAATCTCGACTTGTCAAAAATGAGTGTGTTCGCCAACGGAACAAAAGTATATGCTGTTCCTAAAATGCTGAGTAAGGGAGTTGCAGTTGGCAGACTGAAGAAAAAACTCGGTGCAGATTTAACTATATCGGCAGGAGACAGCGAGTTCGATGTGCCTATGGTTCAAACCGCAGATATTTCGATAATACCGCCGGATTTTCCGAGCGGAAATGCCATTCTTCCCGGCAATATAATAAAAATGAGCGAGGATTTCGGAGGTGTTTTTTCAGAGTTTGTTCTTTCCAAGGGACTTGACATAATCGGGGATTTAGTATAATATTGTATTTGTGATAAAACTTGTTTTTTGAAATGCGAGGTTGTGCTTATGAAAATCAAAGCAAGCTGGGTGGTATTTGTTCCCGCCGGCGTTGGTGCGTTGTTGCTGCATCTATATTATTTGTTCTTTATCGGCGGAGAGGAGATAACTCAACCGCTGTTTTCAAACTATTCTATGATAATAAATAAACAGACTGAACCCGAAATAATAGCTGTGCTTGCAGGAATTTTACTTTTGTTTTCGCTGATATTTTATTTGGCAGACAGAGAAACCGCCCCATACTGTGAGGTCAAAAAGGCTGTTTTCAGCGGATTCTTTCTGCTGATTGCCGGTTTGCTGATGGGCATGGACAGTGCTGTTCATGTTATGGGAATTTTGGCAGGCGAAAGCAGTTTATCAAAAATATTTTTGTATGCGTTGGGATTGGTTACGGCGTTGTTGATTGCTATAATCGGCATGGGACTTCTCATAGGTTCGAATATAACAAAGAGAATCCGTGGGCTTATGCTTATTCCGACAATATGGGCGGCAGTGAATCTTGTTGCTGCATTTTCGGTTCACAGAAAAGAAGCACCGTCTTTCGGACTCTTTGATATTTTCGTTTGGGTGGCTCTTCTTGAGTTCATTTTCTATAACACAATGGTGTTATGCGGAATAGAGATAAAAAATCCGGTAAAATCATCGTTTGTATGGGGATTTGAGCTTTTCTTCTACTCAAGCATTTATGTTATTTCGTCAATAAATGACTCGGTGAAGGAGCTTGGGGCATTTTCGTTTACGCATCTTGTTCCGCAGTTCATGCTGGGAGCGTTCGGATTGTACGCACTGTTCTTCCTAATGAGTATGTCATCGTGTATGATAACGAAAGAGCAGGAGAGCAAGCTCGAAACCGATGGTGACAGCGAAAAGTCCAAAAAGAAAGGCAAAAATAAAAAAGATGATGACGACGATTTTTCCGACGAACCTCAGGCGGCTTACGGTGTTGGAAGTACCAAATATGTAACCGCTGAGTTTGAGAAAATTCGTATGGAGAAAGCAGCCAAAAAAGCTAAAGAAAATACCATTACAAGCGAGTTCTCCGCTGATGATGACGAGGACGATTCAATTTCCACACTCGATAAAATAGATCAGCTTATTCAGGAACTTTCGGAAGACACATCAAGTAAAAAATAAATAAAAAGTGCCGTGAAAATTGGCTTTTCTTTGGAAAACCTTTTTTTGAAAAAGTTGGCTTTTCTTGGGAAAACCTTTTTTGAAAAAAAGGTTTTCCCAAACCCTTTCCAAAAAACTTTTTTATGGTAGAGTAGGTTTAGTTGATAAAAAACAAATCCGACTGCGTTGTTTGCAGTCGGATTTGTTTAATTTTAAGGAATATTCGTTTAAACACCTAAAATTTATATAGTAAAAGTTTTTTTTGCTTCTTTTTTT
>CACXHC010000104.1 GCA_902767285.1 uncultured Ruminococcus sp. | reverse complement strand
CCTACTCTACCATAAAAAAAGTTTTTTGGAAAGGGTTTGGGAAAACCTTTTTTTCAAAAAAGGTTTTCCCAAGAAAAATCTCAAGAAAAATCTCAAGAAAAAGAAGAAAGATATTTTTGATAAGGAATACCATAATTACGATTAGGCAGTTGGTGCAACGACTCCCGCATAACCAGTTCGATAAAATCGCCGGCTTTTTGCGACGCGGTATGAATATCGCCGTTGTTCGCCAGCGATGCACAAATTATCGATGCAAAAATATCTCCCGTACCGCTGAAACTTCCGCCGATTTTTGTATTTTTGGTTATGGTGTATCCGCTGTTGTCGGCTGTGAGAGTGGCTATCGAATCGCCGAGGTCTATCCCGGTGACGACAACAGTTTTCTTTTTGCTCAACATGACTTTTTGACACAACCCGAATATTTCGCTGAACTGCTCATCTTCGGGCTTAGATACAATATTTTCAAAATTGCCGTTTGCAAGCAGACATAATTCACTAAGATTTGGTGTGATAACATCTGCCGAAAATGCTAATTTGGCTATCTTTTTGTAAGTATCATCATTAAGAAACGAAAATCGCTTTCCGCCGTCTGCCGAAATAGGATCAACCAGAATTTTTGACTCTCCGAAGTGTGAGATAAACTCTGAGGCAGCATCACAAATTTCGCCGTTTGGAATAAATCCAATGTAAATAACGTCAAAATGCGGATTTATCTTTTTCAGTGAGTCCAAATATTCTGACAAATTTTCACTCACCTTAATAAAAACATCTCCGAAGCCCGTTTGTGCCGATAAAATCGCCGTGGGTATAAGACATACTTCAACTCCCAACGCCGAAATAATCGCTGTGTTCGCACTTCCTGAGCAGTTGCCTAATCCCGAAATATCCGTTATTACTGCAACTCGTTTCAAATATCGTCACCGCAGACTTTCTCAACAAAATCTTTATATTCCTGCCAATCAGCATCAGCACTGAAACGCTTGCCCTCTTTCAAAATCGAGTCGGGACACGATACAGCAAGTGATTCGTTTATATTTTCCATTCCGCTTGAACCCGATGTCGCAAACGGAATAATAGTTTTGTCTGACAAATTATATTCCTCTAAAAATGTGTTTACGATTGTCGGAGCAACATACCACCAAATCGGAAATCCGACAAAAATTGTGTCGTAGTCTGCCATATCCGATACTCGTGAAACTACCTGAGGTCGGGATTTTTTATCTTTCATCTCAAGACTTGAACGGCTATTGGGATTTCGCCACTCCAAATCCGCCGCAGAATACGGCACTACCGGAGCTATCTCAAACAAATCTCCGCCCGTAACTGTCGAAAGTTTTTTTGCTGCTTTTTCAGTAACACCTGTTGCCGAAAAATATGCCACTAATATTTTGCTCATAATGCACCCTCCTTATAAAAGAGAAATAATTTTACATTTTCATTATATTATACATAATAATGAATGTTCAATAACTAAATTTCACTTTTAATAAAAAATTTACGCATTTTTAACAAAATATTAAAATTATCGGCTGTTCTTCGGCAACATGACTATTTTTTTATATTGAGATTACATCATAGTTTTAAGTCTTTCGTCAACTGCTTTGAGGAAATCTTCCGTATTAACTTTTTGTTTGTTTTCGAGTGTAGAGAGCAAATACAAATCTCCTGTCATGATACCATCCTCGATAGTATTTATAGTTGCTTTTTCGAGCTTGTCGGCAAAATCGCAAAGTTCGGGAGTTCCGTCAAGTTCGCCTCTTTTACGCAAAGCACCTGTCCAAGCGAACAGCGTTGCCACCGAGTTTGTGGAAGTTTCCTCGCCCTTGAGATGCTTGTAATAATGACGCTGTACTGTTCCATGTGCTGCCTCGTATTCATAAACACCATCAGGAGAAACAAGAACCGAAGTCATCATAGCAAGCGAGCCGAATGCCGTTGCTATCATATCGGACATAACATCGCCATCATAATTCTTGCAAGCCCAAATATAACCGCCGTCCGAACGGATAACTCTTGCAACAGCGTCATCTATAAGAGT
>CACXHC010000103.1 GCA_902767285.1 uncultured Ruminococcus sp. | reverse complement strand
TACGGCAGAAAGAAATAGCAGCAAACGCCTGTTAGTATTGCACAAATCAGGTTCGAGCCTCACAATCGGGCGGCAAACAGGAGAAAGGGCAGGGTTTGCTAAAGCAATCCTGCCCGGATCGCAGCGGCCGGCAACGCCGACCGCAAGCTGTTTTTCGGCTTTCTTGTGCAATTCTCTTAGGTGACAAATCGTAACAGATACGTGAATCAAAACTTGCGACACCGAATCAAAAATAATGCGAAAAAACAGAAAAAGTCTGGATTTTTTAATATCCTGTTGTACTTGGAAGTATCGGCATGGATACAATCAGAGAATTAGTTTACGTCAACATTCCCCTGTTTGAACGAGATATCTCTAAAAACATCGAGGAAGACAGACTGAATGTCAGCTATTAACAGGAAATACGGATTCTGGGAAAACTAATAGATGTTCTATGGGATGGGAAAACATGAATAACTGTCTGATTAATATAAATGTATTTGGCAGTTTTTAACAAATTGCTTTGTGAAAAACTGTCGAAAAAAACGTTGTTAATCATACGGAAATAATGCTATAATATAATCGAGACGGTTTTGAAAACGCAACTTATTTATCCTAAGATCTTTGCTGAGTCACCACCTAATTCTTGGGATGAGAAACAGTTGATGATTAGGTTTACTCCATTGTTTTTAAGAATTTTTTTGATTATACTTAAGAGGAGGCGCTTAGTTTTGTCTTTTCATTATGAGGAAATATCGAAACTGGCAAAAGAACAGTCGTTTTCTGCTTTCACCAATCTACAAGAAAACGCTTTTCGTTCAGAGGATGCGTATGACATTGATAAAGATTTGTTCATAATAGGTGAAACTTCTTCCGGGAAAACACTAATTCCTTTGTTATTGTATTCGTATGCGCTAAAACAAGCGGTTGATCAGCATGCAGATTATCCGAAGATGCTATTTGTTGTTCCCTATCGTGCACTTGCGGCACAAAAGAAGAAGGAAATGGAGTCTTTCTACCGCCAATGGGATTTGACAATTGTACAATCTACCGGTGAGTTTCGGCAGGACGATGAGTTGATTCAGAAAGCAGATGTGCATATTGCTGTCATCATTTCAGAAAAGGTATATAAGTATGCTGCGAGAGACACGACTTTCCTTTCAAAATTTGATTATTTGGTTTTGGATGAAATAGGGTTGATTAACAACTCCGAACGCGGTGTAAGGCTTGATTTTATTCTTGCTTGGGCAAATTTTCAGAGGCAGCAAGCTCATAAGCCTCGTATTATTGCTTTGGGAACGCCGTTTTTTTGATTGGGATGCATATATTGAAAGCTACAACTTTACGGTATTTAAAACGGATAAACGACCTGTAAAATTACAAGAAACGGAAATAGTATATACAAATGGCGGTATTCTTTCGGTTAACGGGAATCAGTCGTTTATATATCCCGTAAGAAGATTAACGAGAAAAACTTTCAATTCAATTAATGAAAAATATGGAGCGGTAGGATCACCTTGTCCTTATAATCAGGATGATTTTTGCCCATATTTAACACCATGCCGCTTGGATCGCACCCTTTTGTGTTCCAAGGCAAACAAACCATGTCCTTATTTATTTGAATTTATCGATGATAACAATCATAACAGTTTTTGCTATATCCTGCTGAAGATTTGTCGTGAGAGTATACTGAAAGGACATCAAACTCTTATTTTTTTAAATGATCGTGCTCGTGTTATGCAGTTGTGCGGTTTTTTGTATCAAAATCTCAGTGAGTATTTGCCTAAAGCACCTTCAGCTGTAGAGTGCAGAACTAAATTGTTGGAAGAGTGCGGATTGGAAAATGACGATCTGTTTGGCATAATGGAGTATGAATCAGGGCTGAGAGATGCGGATGATTATTATAGGGCATTTTACAGTGGAATAGGCTTTCACAGTGCAGCGTTGCCAAATGAGTTGCGCACTTATGTGGAAAACAAACTGCTTGAAAGCCGTGAAATGAAAATTGTGTGCAGCACCGAAACGCTGGCTTTTGGTGTTAACAGTACGGTAGATGTTGTCGTGATAGCAGATATATATAAACACGATGGATCCGATGTTCGTCCACTGACACTTAATGAGTATAATAATTATGTAGGTCGTGCCGGACGCCTTCGTGCTAATCTGGATATTACAAAAATAAACGGCTATGTATATACGTTGATTAAAAGTAAGCAAGTTTCAACATGGCAAAGGATTAAAGAAAAAGAATCAAACCCGGAAAAGCTTTACAGTCTTTTTCACACAGATAACGGTAAATATATGCCGTTTTTCTTGATTAATATTCTTCCCGAAAGCAGTGAAAGCAGTGTTAGCTTGACAGAAATCGCCAATTCCCTATATCGAATTCCACAGAATAGTGCTGTTACAAATGATGAATTATCGATTAAAATCCAAAAATCCATCAGGTTTTTAACAGAGCATGGACTTGTTGCGGAGCCGGCGGAAAGACCTTTGCCCAGAAAGCAAGCGCTTCAAAAACAGGACGAAAAAAAGTACTGTCTTACAGCGTTTGGCATTCAGCTGCGTGGGTATATTATTGATTGTGATGACTTTATTGATTTATTGAGCGCGATTGAAGAGTATGTTAGCGGCGTTTTCCTCACCCCGAACAAAGCGTATTTTTTATACCGGCTTTTGTGTACCAACCATGCCGAATCAGGGTTAAACAGTGTATATTATGACTCTGAAACGCGTATCAGCACCCAAAAGGCAGTTGAAAGCATTAGACAATACAGTGATTGTGAAACGGATTCTTTTGAATGGCTGGATGACAACATTAAGCCCGGTCTTTTGTCAATCCTCTGTGCTCTTTTAGCATGGAGTGAAGGGGAATCACCGAAATACTTATATCGAAGTTTCGGTATTCATTACGCGCTACTGCACAAACTAGCAGAGCAAATTGCGTATCTTATTGAAATCGGCTGTGAAATTCTTCCAATGCAAATGACACGCGTTTTTAATAGTAAACGTGAGATATACAATAAAATGAGTATTGGCACAGTTAGGTTTGAGGAAGCTATCGAAGATAAACAAAGCCAAATGCACAAACTGTTCATATCAATTTATTACGGTATTAACACCAGGGTAACCGATGAAATACTTGGAGAATTGAAAAAAATGCAGTTAACACCAAAAGTTGAGGAATGGATAACAGAAATGTCATTGACTCAAATCGATCCGATTTCTGCCAGAAAACTTCGCTCATTAATTATTCGATTCAGGTTTTTTGAAACTCCGCCGGAGGTCGATATGACAAATATCGAATTACGTAATAATTTTTGGGCTCAGCGCAGTCAGTATTACAAGGATGTTTTATCCTGTGGTGAAGAAATCGCATCTATATTTCGAAATAAATTCGGCGAGAGTTTTTCAGACAAAAAGGCGGTGTAACAGTATGATAGCTGAATTTGAGAAAATTGTTCGAGAACGAAACTGGGAAAAAGAAAGATTTGAATCAATGTTACGAAATATTGAAACGCGTTTGAAAAAACGTCTTCCCGAAAACTATGAGCTTTCATTGACAAAGTTTCAAGAAACGGTAATCCACCATAAGGATTTTTGGCGGGATTGGGATGATAATAATACTCGTCACCTGATGATTCAGGGAGCTACATCTGCGGGCAAAACACTGGTATCGGAATTAGCCATTATTGATACGCTGAGTCACGGCCAAAAGGCGATTGTCTTAGTTCCGCTCAAGGCAATGGTACGTGAAAGAACCGCGCAGTTTAGAGAGGATATGGGACACGGATTAGCTGAATATGAAACAAATGTATTCGGTTCCAGTGGAGACTATATTGAAAACGATGAGCGGATTATCAACGGCGAACATAGTGTTGCTGTGATCGTGTACGAAAAATTCTTTGCTATGCTCAGTCAAGGAAAGAGTGAAGTCATGAATGAATGTGGATTGCTTGTTGTTGACGAGCTCTCTATTCTTAGTTCCGAACAACGCGGACCTAAGCTAGAAATGGCAATGGAAATCGTCCGGGGCAAATATCCTAAAACACGCATTATGTGTTTGGCAACATGTGATTGCAGCACAAAAATAATAAGTAAATGGCTTGATATAAGCGACCCCATTATTTCTTCCGCGCGCCCTGTTGCGCTGGAGGAGCATATCTTGGAACTGAACGGAAAAGGGTTATATCGCTTTATTCCGGCAGATTCGGATTCAATTGAAGAAGGATATACTCTAGAAGAACAGGAGGAAGAGATCGAAATACCTCATTACAGGTCTGATTGGAGAAAAAGCGAAAAAGAACGGCGTGTTTTGCTGTCTGTTATCTCAAAAATATACAAAAAAACTCCTGATGCAAGAGTATTGGTATTCGTTTCAACACAATCAAAAGCATCGCAAGTCGCTGCTTATCTAAAAGATAATATTACATTATGGTATACGGATCAAAATCATTTGCGCATAACGCTGGAAGAAGATTTCAAGGAAATGCTCAGCACCTGTGATCGCGATGAAGGACAGGCAAGGTTGATAGATGAGCTGATTCCCTACGGCATAGCCTATCATCACGCCGGAATTTCAACTGTCTTGCGTGAATTGATTGAAGATCAGTTTACACGTCAAAAATCCAATCTCCGCGTTATCGTTGCTACAGAAACATTGACCGTGGGTGTTAATATGCCTTTTGATGCTATGATAATGCTGAGCAATAAGGTTCCTCGCGGAAAAGGCGAAATGGTGCCGCTTAGTTTGCAGGAATACCGCAACTATATTGGACGCGCCGGTCGATTGGGACAAAGCAACCGCATAGGAACTACATACCTTTTTGTTGAAAAACATTCGGATTTATCCAGATATTGGAACAGCTTTAATAATCGCGAGGAGATAACGTCAGCATTAACAGAAGCGGACACTTCAGTGTTAGCGCCGTACTATTTGAGTTTGCTCCATAATAAATCCGGTACTACTGCAAACGACAGTACAAAGTATTCGCTTGAAGATATCAGACAATTGTATGAAACAAGCCTGTTACGCAGGTTCAGAACCGCAGATATCGTGGCAAAAGAAATACAGGAAAAGCTTGACAACGCCTATCTTTCCAGTACAATAACGCAGAATGGTCCAGTTGGTCGTAACGATGTGATTTCTGCTTCTTTTGGAATTGAAGATTTCGGAACAAGAATCGCTCCCTTTGCGTTTTCTACAGATACCTGCTTGTGGATTTACTGGTATTTTTTTTCTGGATATGCACACTGTGGTTTTCCTGCAAATATAAAAAAGGAAGCTATAGAAAACGACCGCTATCTTTTAGATATTCTTTATCACGTTTGCCGACATAAAGAAATAGCGGAATCGTCAAACTTGATGTATCCGATAGGCGATCAAAATACAGGAAGGCTACACAAAGCCAAATTCTCTGTCCTGCAGCAATTGCAAAATATTTTGAGCGAAATAGATAACAACGGAAATAAAAAATACGCTCTTTGGTGTGAAAAACACCCTTCTGGAAGTGAAAAAAGCAGCGATTTATGGCAACTGCTGAACACAACTAATCTAAGCGATGAAAGTGTCATGCTTCAGGCAGCCATGAGAGCAGTTGTATTGTTCTATTGGACACAGGGGTTTACCGTCGCTCAAATCAAGGGCAAGACAGGATTCAGTGAATTTACAAAGCTCAACACAGGAGATGTTGAACGCATAGCCGAAGCGGCAAGTTTTCATTTGGATGCGATTTACAGATGTCTTGGGACAGCAACGCAATCCGGAAGTAATCAGCCTGTTTGTTCCGAGGATACCCTGAAGGGGATCTATGAGCTACATACACGGGTGAAATACGGAATGCCCCGCAGTCTGGTTATGCTGGCGAATAAACATGTTCATGGACTTGACAGAAACCGTTTGATTAATCTTAAAAAAGCGGCTGACAACTGTGGAAGATCGCCGATCCAGTATTTGTATTTAACGCCGCCTGATAGATTTGAAGCTAACACTCTGACAGTTTCGCAGCAAATACAGCTAAAATCCGCATTAGAACGTAGAAATAACACAGGAAGCTTTAAGGTAATAATGGAAATTATTCAGAGAGAGCTGGGTACTGATATTTCATCTGGTGAGATTTCCTCCCTTCGAGCGATTGCAGGGTGGAGCGACAGCGAAAGTTCTGATTATTTAAGCGAAGAAGCTTTGTTTGATAATATTGCTTCAGTTACCGGCAACAATGCCTTGAAAGATATTGAAGTGTATACATATAAAGATTCGAGCGCTATTATTTGGAAGTCCCAAAACAATCAAATCAATTTCGGTGTGGTAAAATCTGATGAAATCAATACGAAAATCATTGAATTATTTAAAAAGGATGCTCTTTCTAACATTTTGATTGTCCCGAGCTTTTACTCGGATGAGCAAATGCAAGAAGCAAAACGCCGTTATAAAGCAAATACTGTTTTTGATAATGTCTATTTTTCCTTCCTGCTCGCTAAAGCTATCGGTACTCCTTTAGATAAAGGAGCTGCATTAACAGAAATGCTTGCCGATTTTCGCGGTATATTCACACAAACAGAAAGCAATCACTTTCCGCTGGCACGGTACATTCATGTTCATTCTGATAAGAATCCCCGATTTTATGTGGTCTTCGGAAATCGCGCAGAAAAAGGCTTTGAAGATATCTTAGACGATACGCCGGAAATGGTGTTGCGCACTTCTTCGGATTTGCCTGAGTGGGAACAATTGTCATGGGGACGAACACTAGTCTCAGAAGAATCACGTAACGATCGTTGTAAACCGATTATCATATTGCTGACTCGAGAGGATATTGTAAAAAGCGAAAGTCTGACACGCTTTATCTACTTTATGAGAAAGCGACAGTTCAGAAATTGTCTTCTGATTATGGAATCCAAAAAAGCAGAGGATGAGTGGAATCGTTGCAAGCGGGACGATGAAGTTACCGAAAATGTGTGGAATGATCAATTTAATAAGATTTCCAAAGTAATTGTTAATAGTAAATCCGATTTCATCAATGTTGTCCGTCAATTTGTTGCGGCTTGGAAGCCCGAACCCTATTTAATTGGTGTTTCGTATGCGCATTATAGTTCTGTCCCACCGGAAGAACAGTCTGGCTGCAAAAACGATGTAGATCTTATGAAAACACTAGCGGATAAACTGGCAGATGAATACGGCGAAGACAGGATTTTGTTCGATCAGTTTAGCCCAGCAAATAAGCTCTTCCATGAAAATCTTGCTCAAAAAAAATCATTGGAAGCTTATGAAACCTGCAAATACTATCTGGTGCTCTGGAATTACTGGACACGGGAAAACGATAATTGTCAGAAAGAATTATTCATTATAAAAAAGCGATGTGAAACCGACGAGAACAAATGTATGTTTTTACAAATCGGACACCCAAATGATCCGCCAGTTCCGCAATACTATTTTTCAGAAAAGCTTTCGGAAAACACGATTGATAATGTTTTTCGTATTATCAAGGAGCAAATTGACAATATGTTGGTTTAGGTATTCCGACACGTTATTGTGTAAAATATAATAGAGGAATTGCAGAACTCCGTTGCAGCGAAAGTACTGTTGGTAAATCTCAAAAGAATTATAAAATATTATTAGACCTTAATTATTCACGCCATTGCCTGGTAATCACTTCAACACCGGAAAAACACTGGATAAAATGAAAAATGGGCTTTCACCTAAAAGATGAAGCCCGCGAGG
>CACXHC010000102.1 GCA_902767285.1 uncultured Ruminococcus sp. | reverse complement strand
AGTTTGTGATAAATTATCATCTTGTATTTTTTCTCACGAATTGAGAATATCAACATGGGTATATGATTGTGGTGCTATTTTATCAAAACTAAAAATCGGCTATATAACTCTACTTTTGTAGGTTTATAGCCGATTTTTCTATTCAGGTTTGGCAAATTATATTTGTTTAAGTGGAAAACTTGGGTAATACCATTTTATCCTTTTTTGTGTAATATTTATTTTTCAAACAAGGCCTATCGGTTTTTATCACAATTTAAATCTTTTCTGGCGATTGAGCCTGTTTTGTATCATTCCAATAAATCTGCCGGGAGCAGTCACACGAACGAGCGGTCCAAAAGACAGCACACGAATCAGTATTTCTGTTTCATCGTTTTGTTTGTATTTAATGATAAGGCGATAACAATTGTCATTAAGTTTTAGGGCTGTTTTTTCAAAATGTGAAAAATGGAGCATTACCCTCTCTAATGCATTTCTTTCATCTACAAGATCCAAAGTCAGCGTGCGAGTTCTTCCTATATGCTTTTCGGCTTTTTCCGCCTTAAATTCACCTTCGTGTGGTACGCAGTCTGTAATCCTTCCGAGATTTATAACTGTGGCGGTACGGCTGTCGCTTGTAAGCAGCCTGAATTTATCGTCCTTTTCGGAGTATTCGAGCATCTCGGGCATCACGGTAAACGAAAGTTCATTTCCCTTTTTGTTGTGCAGTGTAACATCAAGTGCTTGATGTTTTTGTATCGCCGAAAGTATCAGCCGAAAGCGATTTATATATCCTTCATCGTTATAATTATCGCCGTCTGAATAGCGGTCAAATACACAGTAGTCGTCCTCAGTGAAGAGTGGATCAATATTATCAGGCAAATCAAAATGACAGCCAAAAAGCTGTATACACTTATCGAGAGATATTGCCTTGAGCCATCGGAGCTGTAATTCTGTCAGCGGTATATCAGGTTTATGCTTTATGGGCGTTGAACCATTTGGAAGAATAAGCTGCCATGACTCATTTTTTATTGAGTTTTCTATCGGAATTATGCTTTCGGAAAAGGCATATTTAAAAGATATTGCATGAATGCGTTCCATACTTATGGGAGCTTCGATGGCTTCACTCAGAATATGAGAAACGGCGTTGTAATACGCACCGTATATCTCATTGAAGATAACCATTTTGCCAGTGGAAGAATTTGATTTACTGTTATTCTCTGCTGTATTAATATAATGCGGTGACATTTGTGTAATATCCAGCGAGTGATCGTATATTTTGTTCATCGTTTCAATATCCGCTTTGAACTGAGCTTCGATATTTTTATTAGAAAAGTTTATGGAAGTGATTCGACAAATAAAAGTGCGTATCCATGTTATCATTTCGTTTGTATCATAGACTTCGGCACAAAATTTTGCGTGGTGTTCATCGAGAAGCTCCACGGTACCACAGCGTTTTTCACGAATAAGTCTGTGATAAATATGCTGTTCGTCATTTCCAAAAAAGACGGTGAATTCCACGGTTTCACGGCGTCCGCCACTTCCCTGAGTACTGACTCCCCACATATACTTCTGCATACCGACAAGCTTCTCACGGAGGTTATCAAAATCATTTGCTTTCCTGTATGGTTTGACTGAGATTATGTAATCCGTCCTAAAAGATATTATTCTTCTTTTTTCCCTTCGGTAGGCCATTAGATACTGCCTGCCACTGCCGACACTGATAAAAACTTTTAGCGGAACTACTTTCAGTAAATGATTTTCTCCTTTTCGAGTAAATTTTATGATCTCTATCTCCTGCTTTTCGTGCATAGCACAAAACAAAGCACAGACAATCTCGCTGTCGAGTGCAGAGTTGATATAGTGGTGCTTGAAAGACAGAATATCTTTTTCAACATCATTACGATCAAGCAGGAACGAGCCGATAACACCGCACGGTACAACTTCCGAAAAAAAATGAAGTGCCGGGGTATTGCTGAAATTATAGCTTTCGGTTCTTGAGTAAAACAGTGTTTTACCTCGTTTTTCCGTTTTTATCATACCGAATGATAAAAATTCATTGAGCTTCTTTCTGATTGTTGAGCTGTCAAAAATTTTTGAATTTTCAAAATATAATAGATAATCCCGGTCAATTACATCCACAATTTGACTGAGTGAAAGGTTTACCGAGCTGTCATGCAGTATATCAAAAATAATAAAAAACAAGGTAATATCTCCATCGGTAAAACTCTTAGCCTTGAACGCATTATACAGAGGATTATGCACCGTACTGCGAGTATCGACTGATATAAAAAACCTTTTTCCGTCTGCGTCCTGACGGTACTGCATATAATCGGAAAGGTAGCTCTCCACACGTCTTTTTTTTTTTTTTTATGTACGCTTGCTCTTTCGGCTATATTCATCACGGCTGTCAAAGCCATATACGTAGAAATCACGAATGTAATCTCTTATGATATTAAAATTTTTGATAAGTTCGTTGTATGCCATCGTCTCACCGCCTTGGTAAAATCATTATATCACAGTACATTAAATACATCAATCGATTTTTTTCTAATACCCAAGCGTTGCGACATCAACTGCCGTTGGAAGAGAACGCAACAACATTGACGCAGTAATCGATATGGAAATGAAATAAAATTTTATATATCTATCGGAATAATGGTAGGAATTATATACATCGTAATAGAATTATTATCTATATATAAAAAATACAGGCAAGCAGTGAAGCTTACTGAGCAACTGAAAATATTACAAGCAACAGAATAAAATACAACTAATGTTCACTCTTTTTGAGTAAGTCCTTGTTTTCATACATTATTCTGTCGGCACGGCGTGCAGTATCGCTGACCGAAGTATCTTTCTCGGGGTCATAAACGGCGATTCCGGCTGCAATGTGTATTTCTTCCCATTTATCGTTAACAGAATCGGTTATTTCTTTTTGTTTTTTCTCAAAATATTCAGACAAAGAATCTCTGTTGTCGAAATCTTCGTTCATCAAGATAACGGCAAATTCATCTCCGCCGATTCTGAAAACAGGGCTGTGTTCGAAAGTTTTGCATATAAGTCGGCATGCCGATTTTAAATATATATCACCTTTATCATGACCATATTTATCGTTCACGATTTTTAGGTTGTTACAGTCAAATATTCCTACCGCAAACTCAACGGACTCGCCTTGATCCAAACGATTTTGTATTTTATCGATATATTCGGAGTAAGCTCCTTTATTGCGAACCGAGGTCAACGAATCCACAAACACTCTCTTGTTAAGAATTTTGAGAAGATTCTCTTCTTCCTGAACTTTCTTTTCGGCATAAAAACTACGCAGAAGCAGACCAATTATAATAAGAAGTACCAGTGCGATAGAGGATGACACAATAAGCAAATTTTCTTTTATTATATCGATAACATCGGTTTTGACATCTTCGGTGGAGTAATAGGTCAACGCTCTGTTTACGGCGGCATCGGGAACAATATCGGTTATTCTTGAAAGAATGGAGTATAATTCTCGGTTCTCTTTGCAGACCGCAAAACAGTAATCCATATCAACACCGGTATACACAGTTGTAAGATGAAGTTTTTCGCACTGTTTAGATATATTACAGTATCGATAATTGCTTATGATAACGCAATCGACCTCTTTTCTTGCAATTGCCTCAAGCCCCATGGGCGTATCGGGAAAATATTTGCGTTCCCATTCGGGGTAATGGTCGGCAAGAAACATATCATAATTTATATTGCCTTGGTTAACGGCAACTATAACATGATCTTTTTTGACAAATTCCTTTTGTTCCGAGGCAAGTACAACGGCATCCATTTCGGTTTTCATCATTGACGGAGTAGTGATGAGGTCAAGATTTTCGGCATCGTATGTTGTGAGATTTGCCGGAAACATACAGTCTATTTCACCGGCTTTCATCGCTTCTATTGCGGCTCCTGCTGACGGATACGAAACTGTCTCGATTTTCAAATCTGCGTTGATGAAAGCATTTGAGGCATACCGAAGATAATCTTTCAATGCACCTGTCAACTCGCCTGTTGTGGGGTCTTTTGCACAAAAAGCAAGATAGTTGTCTTGGTATCCTATTCTGACTGTTCCGTGATTTTTAAGCCAGTTTTTCTCGGACTCACTGAGATATTTTTTTAAATCGACATTTTTCAAATATTTGTCATGAAGTTGCTGATCGTAATACGCATTTTCATCTTGTATTCGGCTCAAAGCTATATCAAGTTCCGACATAAGGTCGGGTCGCTGTTTGCTTATAACAAAATAGAAATCCGATGAACCTATTTTCCACACAGGAACGGCTATGTCAGGAGAGCCGTAAACGTCTACCGTAACAAATGCGTCAATACTTGAATCGAGTTGGCTTATAGATTCTTCTTCCGGACAGCTCATTTCAATTAATTCAACATTAATATTGTGAGATTTTGTCCAATCATTAAAAAAATCTTTCTGAATACTGCCCTTTGTTACTCCGACTCGTTTTCCGTTGAGAGATTCGAAACTCTCCGATTTTATTTCTGTATTTTTTGGTGAAACAAACAGATAATATGTTTCGGTTCCCATGGGAATAGACGAAAACAACATACTTTCGGAACGTGCCTGAGAATATGAAACATCGCTAAGCATATCTATTTCGCCGTCTTTCAACTTTTGAAGAAGCTCTGACCATGTTCCTTCTACATACTCGTATTTCCAGCCTGTATATGCTGCAACTTTAATTTGATAATCGTATGAATAACCTGAGTGCCTTCCATATTGGTCTGTAACAAAATACGGCGGTTCGTGCCAACCTACCCGAACTGTTTTTGTTTCGGTATCATCTGCGTAAGCGAAAAACGGAACTATGCTACTTAATACAATTATTAACGTGAGAATAAAAATAATTTTTGAATATATTGAACGGATATATTTTTTCAAACTTATTCACTCCTATTTAAATATCACAATATTTATAAACAGCATACTATTTGGTGATATTTTTGATAAGCTCCTCGCCGTAAACAGTACGAAACATATTTAGAACACCCGTTGTTGCATTGCGAAACGGTTTTAGATCAGGATACACCACTATCATACCTTTAGCTTCGAGTTTTTTAACACATTCTTCCGTCTGCTGTTTTACAAGACTTCTGTTGAGTGTTTGAGCTTGTTGTGCTTCGGTAATGAGTATTTGCTGATATTCGGGAGAAAGTGTATTCCAAATATCCTGCCTGATAGTGAATGGCATAGCGTCATAACTGTGATTTGTAACCGAAAGATATTTTTGTACTTCATAGAGTCCGCTGTTGTAGATGACGGGTATCGGATTTTCCTGTGCATCAAAAGTACCTTTTTCAAGAGCTTGCTTGAGTTCGGCAAACGGAAAACTGCGTGGATTTGCTCCGAGTTCGGACATTGTTTCCATAACAATTTGATTTTCGGGAGTGCGTATATTAAGTCCTTTCATATCCTCCACAGTATTTATAGGCCCTGTACTCTCGGACGAAGTAACACATCTGAAACCATTGTCAAAATAGGCAAGCACATGAATATTATATATTTCGAGTTCGGCGTTGAGCGACCTCATTTCGGAACTGTCGATAAATTCCCATGCCGATTCGAAATTCTCAAACAAAAAAGGTAATGCCGAAATACCGATTTTTGTTGCATAGAGTGCGTAATTTGCCGCACTGGAAACTGTCATATCGACATTTCCTTCAATCATACCGTTTATTAACTGCGAATCGCTGCCCAGTTCGCCGGAGGGGTGTATGTCAAACAAAATATCTCCGTTTGTTTTTTCAGATACAGCTTTGCAGAAACTGTCGATCGCAATTCCTCTCGGGTCATCGACTCCGGTTGAGTAGCCTATTTTTATTGTTATTGGATATGATATTTCAGTTTTTTCTTCGGCTTGTTCTGTTGTTGATATGCTTTCGGCAACTATTGAAGAATTATT
>CACXHC010000101.1 GCA_902767285.1 uncultured Ruminococcus sp. | reverse complement strand
TCTAAGGAAAAACCAAAAGTTTCGTTAAAAAAAGATGTTCCGGAGAAAAAGCATTATCCGGCCATAAGCGGAACCCCAAAAAGCCAAAGAAAGTATAATCCTTTTACCAGTTTAATAAACACTTTATTCACAAAATTCAAGTAGATTATTATAAGATGTCGTAATTTTTTTGAGAAATAAGTCTATCTTTTATGAGATTTATAAATATATCGGGTTCGATTACTTTTATCATAGGGCCGAAAGATATTATTCTTATAACGAGTTCTGTTTTATCTTTTTCGGAAAAATAGATTTTTAATCGCCATTTATCATCATCAATTTTTTCGGTTTCCTTCTTAAAATGTGAAAAATGAAGCATAACTCTTTCGAGTGAATTTCGTTTATCTTTTATTTCTATGACAACGTAAGAGAATTTTTGGTTTTCCGAAATAATTGTATCATTGTTCCATGATATTGAACACGGATTACAGTCTATTATTCTGCTAATATTTATGATACGTTCATAGCATTGACCGTTTGCTATCAACCGAAACTTGTCGTCTTTTTCGGAATATTCTATGTACTTTGGGATTACTTGATATTTTGCAAACTCCCCTTTTCGGGTTTTGATGGTTATTTCAAGCGGAGTGTGGTTTTTTACTGCTGAAAACACTATACGAAAATTTTTTATATATTCGGGGGCTGAGTAATTATCACCATCAGCGTACACGTCAAAAATGAAATAATCGTCTGAGGTAAACAGGGGTTCTACATCTTCCAATTCTGAAAAATCGCAGTCAAATAATTTTATTCGAGGATCGAGAGATATTGATTTAAGCCATCTTTTTTGAATATCGGTAAGTGGCATTGTAGGGATATTTTTTATAACGGAAGAACCGTTGCCTGTAAAAAAAGGCCAACGGTTCTCTTTTATTGCCGATATTATAAAGATAGAACTTTCTGCATAGGCATATTCGTTGATTATTTTTTCCATGGTCTTATCATCGATTGTTCCGTTTTCAATTGCCGATTTTAATATTTTGGAAACGGTGTTATAGTATACTCCGTATATTTCGTTAAATATCATCTTGTTCTCCATCTATATTGTACATTTGGTACATTGTGTTCATATCTGCATTAAATTGTTCTTCCAAGGCTTTGTTTGAAAATTTTAAATATGTTATTCTACCAATAAAAGTTCTTATCCAAGTTATGAGTTCGGTTGTATCGAAAACATCGGCAGAAAAGCGATAATGCTCCGAATCTATTTTTTCAACGGTTCCGCAGCGTTTTTCTCGCATAAGGCGGTTGTATATGTAACTTTCTTTTTCGGTGCATTTTATGATAAATTCGATATGTTCGGTTTCATTGTCTTTACTGCAACTGACTCCCCAAATATTTTTTTGTAAATTCTTCAAAGTCTGACGTAGTTCATCAAAATCTGGAGCAGTTTTTATTTCACGAACACTGCAAATATAGTCTAATCTAAATGAAATTATTTTTTTGTTACAGCGTCTGTAAGCCATAAGATACTGTCTTCCGCTCTGAACACTTACAAAAATACTGAGCGGTACGATCTCATCTATAATTTTTTCTTCGCCTCCACGGTTTGTTTTTTTGATAGTTATTTCCTGTTTACGATGCATAGCCAAAAATAGGAGGCACAATATTTCGCTGTCGAGAGCGTGAACAATATAATGATGTTTAAATCTGAAAAAGTCGTTTTCGCTGTCGTATTTATCGGCAATATAAGAACCGAGAACTCCGCACGGCATGACTTCGGAAAAGAATCCGAGCGATTCACCAAGTTTTATGTTCACATCTTCGGCTCGTCTATATGATACCAATCTGCCTTTTTTGAATTTGACAATCAAACCTTCTTTTATATATTCGTCCAATTTTTTACGGATTGTTGATTCATCGAAGAATCGACCGCTTTCTGTCAAAAAAGTGTATTCGGAAATATCATCGACAATTTCGCTCAATGTTTTTTCGACATTTGGAGAATAAAGAATATCGAAAATGACAAAGTGAAGAAAAATATCACCATCGGTGAAACTTTTCGATTTAAGAGCCTTGAATAAAGGATTGTGTTTTACCGAGCGGCTATCTATGGAAATGAAAACGTTCTTTTTATCGGAAGTTCGATTGAAAAAAATATTGCCGTCAAGCCAGCTTTCTAGTCTGCGTCGTCCATTGTCGTATGAACGACCGCTTTTTTTTGTGTAATCATCTCGACTTTTAAATCCGTATATATAAAAGTCACGAGCATAACTGCGAATGTTTTCAAATTTTTTTATAAGTTCTTTATATTCCGCCATATAAACACCACCTTTTTTCTCTTCTTTTTTTGAAAAAAAAGAAGCAAAAAAACTCTAACTCGTGTATATCAACTTTGCTTTGTAACTGTATCTTTTGTTTTCGCAAGTGCAACCCGTTTTAAGAATTTTGTTCGTTCATCAGGTTGTACTCGTATTCAAGAACTTTTTCTTTTTGGGTATCATTTAAATTTCTGAAATACATAAGCAAGTTTTTCTCATTTTCGGTCAAATTCATCGTATCCAAATCGTCATCAGCAGTAATATTATAGTCGCTAAAAGACAATGCAACTCCTTCTAAGACAGAATCCTCTGACAAAAAATCATCTAATACATAATCTTCCAATGCAAAATCCTCCAATGCAAAATCCTCCGATGCAAAATTCTCCGATAAAGAATCCTCCGATAAAGAAATTTCTGACAACAAATTTTCATCCTCATATGGGAATAATTTGATTTCGCTACCCTCACATTGTAATATTAATTTGGTTTCGGTTTCTTCTATGCTAAGGGAGTCTACCAAAAGTGTGTATGTAACTTCCAATATATCTGAAAATCTCATCATAATATCGTTGCTTGGTATAATTAATTCTGTTTCGTAATATGTATACGCTGATCTCTCAATTTCAAGATAATCGGCAATTTCATCCTGTGTTACTCCACATATCTCTCTAAGATAACGAACTAATTCCGGAAACATAATCTCTTCATCCATGAAATATACATCTCCTTTAATATATTAATTGTTAAAAATTTGTTTTTTTTCTGTACAAACACGATTTTGTGTGTTAAAATAGGATTCAGCCGATTTTATAATAACATGTTTCTTATTTTTTGTAAATACATCATGAGGTGGTTTTTTTTGATAATTCTTTCGGTAGATTTGGGTAAATCTCGCACCGGTATTGCCGCTTGCGACAAAACTATGCTTTTGGCATATCCCGTTTGTGTTATAGAAGAACGGAACAGAGAAAAGCTGGCTGGAAAAATCAATGATATAATATGCGAAAAAAAAGCCGAACTTGTTGTTGTCGGACTTCCTAAAAATATGGATGGATCCGAAGGCGAAAGTGCTAAAAATGCAAGGGATTTTGCCCAAAACTTAAGCGAAATTTGCCGTGTTCCCGTTAAAATGTACGATGAACGATGTACTACAATGATTGCCCATAAGTATTTTAATGATACAGATACAAGAGGTAAAAAACGTAAACAAAATATAGATTCGGCATCAGCTACAGTAATACTCCAATCTTATATTGATTATCTTAAAAATTCGCAAAACAGCTGAGCGGAGTTAATATTTATTTTATGGAGGTTTTAGTTTGAGTAAAAGCAAAGAGAAAATTTCAAAGGAAGCAGGAAAATCGCTCGGGCTTACAATGCACGAAAAATTTGCAGATGCGTTTGTTATAAGTATGTTCTCGATTTTTCCTATATACATGACCAACAAATTATTTAATGTGCGAAGCGACAGACTTCATTATTTTATGGTTACTACTTTTATATTGCTGTTTTTTATAGTAGCAACCTATATTTGTGGAATAGATAAGGAGCGTTGGCCTAAAAATTTGTTCAAATTGTCGTCAACCGACTGGGCATTTGTTTCTTTCACCGTGGTTTGTCTTATTTCGGCATGTTTGTCGGAATACGGAGAGGAAGCTTTTACCGGCTCGGGGGGGCGTGACAGCGGATTTTATTTGATGGCAGTGTACTTTCTGTGTTATCTGCTTGTTTCAAGATATTTTAAGTACAAAGAAGTTGTATTTACCGTATTTGCCGTCATGTCGGGTGTGATTTGTTTTATTGCTCTTTTGCATGAGTTTTGGATAGATCCGTTCAAAATAGTTGTGGATATAAAGGAATATCAGCAGAAAGATTTTATTACGACTATCGGTAACATAAATATGTTTTCGGGATTTGTTTGTGTGTCGCTCCCTGTAAGCGTATCGCTTGCGATTATTTCGAAAGACAGGTTATCGGCAATTTTTTACTGTATAACAACTTCGCTTAATTTTATTGGTCTTGTTGTCGCAAACAGCCTGAGCGGATATTTCGGACTTGTCGCATTTATGGCACTGATGTTTGTTTATTGCTCCGGAAATGCAAAGCGTATGTTCAGATTTTGCCTTGTTCTTTTCACAATGTTAGTTTCAACAAAGATAATAAGACTTTTGGGCTTGATGTGCCATGATAATTATAAGAATCTTGAGGATATTTCGTATTTTCTTGTTTATGACAGAAAAGTGTTCATTTTTATTGGAATTTCGATAATGCTTACCGTTGGTGCGTACTTGCTGTACAGCCAAAAAGGTGAAAAGCATAGTCCGAAATGGGTGCAGATAACAGCAAGTTCTTTTGTAGCACTCGTTGCCACTGCTGTGCTGTTCCTGTTCATTTATTTTAGTGCGATAGATAAAACTACTGATTTGGGCAAACTTTCCAAAATACTTCGTCTTAACGACCAGTGGGGTACTCACAGAGGTTATGCGTGGATTAGAGGTATGGAGCTTTTTAGAACAAAAGGTCTGAAAAATATTATTGTCGGCTCCGGCCCCGATACTTTCGGACAGCTTATCAAATCTGTATACAGACAAGATATGCTCGACCGCCACGGAAGTGTATTTGATACGGCTCATAATGAGTTTATTAATTATCTTGTAACTACCGGAATTTTGGGTTTTGCGTCCTACACGTTCATATTGATTTCTTCAATCGTAAAAAGTGCAAAAAGATGCAGCAAAGAACCGGCGTTTATTATTGCTGTTCTTGCTATTACGGCTTACGGCTCACAATCTATATTCAACCTTGCTACGCCGATAATAACTCCTTATGTTTTCTTGTTCTTTGCGATTGCTGAGGCTATGACAAGACGTTTTGACGCTGAAAATTCGGAATCGTAAAATCAAAAAAGCGGAATTGTCGAGTAAAAATCACGATTCCGCTTTTTAGTGTTGTAATGAGGGGTGATAATTTGAAAAAATTACTTGTATATCTCAAAGGGTACAGAAAAGAGGCTTTCCTATCCCCTTTTTTCAAAATGATAGAGGCTATATTTGAGTTGTTTGTTCCGCTCGT
>CACXHC010000100.1 GCA_902767285.1 uncultured Ruminococcus sp. | reverse complement strand
GCGTACTTTTGCAGTCGTTTTTGTTTTAGTTTATAGAAAAGTTCGTTGAACAACATAAAATTTATATAGTAAAAGTGGTTTTTGCTTGTTTTTTTTTCAAAAAAAAGAAGAGAAAATAAGCAACAAATTGGAAATTTCACTAAAAAAAGTCTTGACAAATACGGCGAAAGGATATATAATATTGAGGTACTGAAAACACAGGGGTATAGCTCAGTTGGTAGAGCAGTGGTCTCCAAAACCACGTGCCGAGGGTTCGAGTCCTTCTGCCCCTGCCAAATCACTCTCATAAACGTTAGTTTGTGAGAGTGATTTTTTTTGTTTTAATAGATTTTTTAAGATATGTACTAAATATGATATATATTTATCGACTCAAACCGCCAAAAGTTTATAGAAAAGGATAAAAATAAACAGGTAATTTTTTATATTCTTTAAAAGAACTAAAATCCGCAGGTTTGTGAGTATAATACATAAGGAATAGTAGAAGATTTTATGTATATATTATAAAAAACAGGGGTGAATTAGTTGAAAATCGGTCTTGATATTGGCTCAACAACAATAAAATGTGTCGTTCTCGATGAAAACAACAAAATCACATACTCAAGCTATGAAAGACACTATTCGCAAATAACTCAAAAAATAGGTGGAATTTTAACAAAGCTCCGTCTTAATATAAAGGGAGCTACAAACGCTTGTATTGCAATTTCGGGTTCTGCCGGAATGGGCGTTGCCGAAAGCTGCAATCTCGACTTTGTTCAGGAAGTTTACGCAACCCGTGTCGCTGTAAATACACTGCTTCCCGGTACCGATGTTGTTATCGAACTCGGTGGCGAAGATGCCAAAATCCTCTTTTTGTCAGGCGGTATGGAAGTCCGCATGAACGGCACTTGTGCAGGCGGTACAGGTGCGTTTATAGACCAAATGGCGACTTTGCTCAATGTCGATATAGAAGAGTTTAACATTCTTGCTCAACAGCACGAAAAAACATATACAATTGCCTCAAGATGCGGTGTGTTCGCCAAAACCGATATTCAGCCCCTTCTCAATCAAGGTGCAAGAAAAAGCGATATTGCCGAAAGTATCTTCGCCGCTGTTGTTAATCAAACTGTGTCGGGACTTGCTCAGGGTCGAGAAATAGAAGGAAACGTTGTTTACCTCGGAGGCCCTCTCACCTTTATGTCGGAGCTTAGACGACAATTCGACAAAAGTCTTAATACGAAGGGAACGTGTCCGGAAAATTCACTTTATTTCGTTGCGATGGGTGCGGCATTGTGTGCCGATAACACAATCGATTTTTCGAGCGTCATAAAAAAAGTTACACATTATACGGGAAGCGGAAATTTCGCTTTCAATCAGCCTCTTTTTAAAGATAAAAAGGAGTACAGCGAATTTGTATCCCGTCACAGCCGTGCAGATATAAAAGGAAAAGACATCAGTTCTTACAAAGGAAAAGCGTTCATCGGCATAGATGCAGGCTCAACGACAGTTAAGGGCGTTGTTATATCCGAGAACAAAGAGCTTTTATTCAGCAAATATCTTTCCAACAGCGGAAACCCTGTTCCTATTATAAAATCTTTTTTGGAAGAAGTTTATAAAAAATGTCCTAACATAAATATTTGTGGAAGTGCCGTTACGGGATACGGCGAAGAAATCGTCAAAAATGCGTTTTGCGTTGATTACGGAATTGTCGAAACCGTTGCTCACTTCACCGCCGCTAAAGATTTCATGCCCGATGTCGAATTTATTATCGATATAGGCGGTCAGGATATTAAATGTTTTAAGATACATAACGGTGCTATCGATAACATTTTTTTGAATGAGGCTTGCTCCTCGGGGTGCGGTTCATTTCTTCAGACGTTCGCAAATGCGTTGGGATATTCAATAGAGGATTTTGCAAACAAGGGACTTTTTGCAAAACATCCCGTAGATTTGGGTTCACGCTGTACAGTGTTCATGAATAGTTCTGTAAAGCAGGCTCAAAAAGACGGTGCGACTATCGAAGATATTTCCGCCGGTCTTTCACTCAGCGTCGTAAAAAATGCACTCTACAAAGTTATACGAACATCGAGTCCCGACCACTTGGGCAGAAAAATTGTTGTTCAGGGCGGAACATTCCTTAATAATGCCGTTTTGCGAGCATTTGAAATGGAAATGGGAACTAACGTTGTTCGCCCTGTTATCTCGGGTCTTATGGGTGCTTACGGTGCGGCTCTGTATGCCATGAGCAGAGGTTCAGACCAAAAAAGCAGTATTCTTGATATGAAAGCCCTAAAGGATTTTAAGCACGAAATCAAAGTTGCAAACTGCGGAATGTGTCAAAATAATTGCCGACTTACTATAAATACTTTTGCCGATGGAAGAAAATTCATCGCCGGCAACCGCTGTGAAAGACCTATCACCAAAAAAGCTCCCAATAAAGACAGCAATATATATGAGTATAAACTCGACTTACTCAGAAATTATATGAAAGAACCCGAGGGCGAGTGCAAAAGAGGAAAAATCGGCTTGCCTATGGGACTTAATATGTACGAGCTTCTCCCCTTTTGGCATACTCTTTTTTCAAATTTGGGATTTGAAGTTGTTACTTCGGGAATATCCGACAAGAAAGTTTATTCAAAAGGAAACAAAACGATTCCTTCCGATACAATTTGTTTTCCGGCGAAATTGGTTCACGGCCATGTGCAGAAATTAATCGACATGGGAGTAGAAACTATTTTTTATCCGTGTATGTCGTACAATTTTGACGAAGGAATTTCGGACAATCATTATAATTGTCCGGTAGTTGCATATTATCCCGAAGTTATAGGGGCAAATATGAATTCGGTGCAAAAAATCACTCTTATAAAGAATTATTTTGGAATACACCGCAAAAAAGATTTTCCGAAAAAACTAACCGAAGTTTTGCAAAAATATTATCCCGATATTACGCTCAAAGAAGTCAAATCCGCTGCGGAATTGGCATACAAGGAGTATGGCGAACATCTCGAAAGAATTAGAAAAAAAGGTGCCGAGATAATCGCTGCCGCCGAGGAAAACGACAAGCCTATATTTGTTCTTTCGGGCAGACCGTATCATGTAGACCCAGAAATCAACCACGGCATAGACAGAATGATTGCCGGCTTTGATGTCGCTGTTGTGTCTGAAGATTCGATAAGTTATCATGTAGATAAGTTTACAACGGGTGTTCTCAACCAGTGGACTTATCATGCAAGACTTTATGCCGCCGCAAGATATATCGCAGATAAAAAGAACATGAACCTTGTTCAGCTTGTTTCTTTCGGCTGTGGAGTTGACGCGATCACCACAGACGAAGTTCGTGATATTTTGGAGCGTGAAGGAAAAATCTACACTCAAATAAAGATTGACGAAATTACAAATCTCGGTGCAGTCAAAATAAGAATCCGCTCGCTGTTGGCGGCTATCGGCGAGGACAGATAAGGAGATTTTTTATGGCAAAACTCGAATATGACAAAACGGGTCGTCTGCTCTTTACAAAAGAGATGAAAGACGAATACACAATTCTTCTTCCAATGATGGCTCCAATACATTTTCATATACTTCAGAATATTTTTACTCATTATGGCTACAAAACTGTTTTGCTCGACACCAAAGGCCCCGAAATAGCACAAGTCGGCTTAAAATATGTTCATAATGATACTTGTTATCCGGCACTTCTCGTTATAGGTCAGCTCATACAAGCTCTGCAAAGCGGAAAATACGACACAAGCAAAGTCGCTTTGATGATAACTCAGACGGGCGGTGGCTGCCGTGCATCTAACTATATACATCTTTTGAGAAAAGCTCTTGTTAAAGCGGGATTTGAGAGAGTTCCGGTAATATCGCTCAATCTTTCGGGACTTGAACACAACCCGGGATTTTCGCTCACTGTTCCCATGATTAGACGATTCGCCGCCGGTATTATCTACGGTGATGAACTCATGCTGTTGAGAAATCAGATTCAGCCGTATGAACTCGCACTTGGCGAAACAGGTCGTCTTGTTGACAAGTGGATAACCGAGCTGTCCGACCAGTTCGCCAAAGGAAAGGGATTCACGGCTAAGGAAATCGAAAAAAATATGAGCGAGATTGCCCGCTCATTCTCCGAAATAAAAATAAAAAAGACACCGAAAATCAAAGTCGGTGTTGTTGGTGAGATATACGTTAAGTATGCCGCACTCGGAAATAACGACCTTGAGGATTTTCTCGCACAGCAGGGCTGCGAAGTAAATCTTCCCGGCATGATGGGCTTTTTGCTCTTCAAAGTAGATAATCGAATTGAAGATATAAAGCTGTACGGCGGAAGTAAAATCAAATATAATATTGCAAATATGCTCATGCAGTATTTTGTTAAGCTCGAAACGAGTCTTATTGAAAACGTCAAGAAATACGGATTTACACCGCCGTCATCATACGCACACACGAAATCTCTTGTTGACGGAGTTATCGGATTCGGAAGCAAGATGGGCGAAGGTTGGTTGCTCACTGCCGAAATGCTCGAACTCACAGAAGCCGGATACGGAAATATAGTTTGTGCTCAACCATTTGGCTGTCTGCCGAACCACATCAACGGAAAAGGCATGATAAGAAGAATCAAAGCTGTTGACAGCAGAGCAAATATTGTTGCTATCGACTACGACCCCGGGGCTCCGAGAGTTAATCAGGAGAACAGAATCAAATTGATGCTTGCCGTTGCAAGAGAAAATCTCGATCAATAATAAAAAAAATGGTAGGTGAACATCTGTAATGAAAAAATTATATTTTGCTCGACACGGACAAACTGTTTGGAATGTAGAAAACAAAATTTGCGGTTCAACAGATATAGAACTTACGGAAAAAGGAAAATCTCAAGCGGACGAACTCGGCGATATAATCGCCAACAGCAATTACAAGATAGATGAGATTTTGTGTTCTCCGCTTATACGAGCCAAAGAAACGGCAGAGCGTATCGCAAAAAAAACGAATATTCCGCTGAGAGTAGAGCCTCGTCTTATTGAACAGTGTTTCGGAATGTACGAAGGACAGCCCCGCAACAGCGAAGAGTTCGCCGCCGCAAAAGCGAATTTCATCAACAGTTACGGCAACGGAGAAACGATGCTCCACCTTGCGGCACGAATTTACAGTCTGCTTGACGAGATCAAGCAAGATGACAAAACTTATTTGATTGTTGCTCACAACGGAATAGCACGAGTAGTTCACTCATATTTTTATGATATGTCTAACGAAGAGTTTGCGGTATACGGAATAAACAATTGCAAAGTTCTCGAATTTGATTTAGATTAAATTTTTAACATATTACCATTATTATCAATAGAAAAGCTGTCGCCCTCGTTGAGATTTTGCTCGTATAAGAGGGCGTCACTTATTTTCATTATATATTGACTTCCAGATTGCGTTTCGATTGTTACCTCAGCTTTTACGGGTTCACCATCGGGAACGCCTTCACATCCGTAGTCGGCTTCGTCTATTCTCAGTATTTTAAAAATCTCGCTCATAGTAAGAAAACTCCTTTTTTGTTGTTTTTCTTGGGAAAACCTTTTTTGAAAAAAAGGTTTTCCCAAACCCTTTCCAAAAAACTTTAATTAATTATATCATTTATCCGAACAAAAATAAAGATGTATATTTGATAAAAATATACAAATAATACTTTTGCATGATATTTTAAGTAAATTTTTTAGGAAGTGATTTGTAATGAAAGCCACAGGAATAGTTCGCCGAATAGACGATTTAGGCAGAGTGGTTATTCCAAAAGAGATTCGCCGAACTCTCCGTATAAGAGAAGGCGACCCTCTGGAAATTTACACCGATACCAACGGCGAAGTTATTTTCAAAAAATATTCACCCATAGGCGAAATGGGTGTTTTTGCGTCACAGTATGCCGAAGTTCTCAGCAGAGTGAGCAGTCTGCCGACGCTTATCGCAGACAGAGATCACATCGTTGCGGCTGCCGGTGTGCCAAAAAGAGAATTTTTGGAAAGACGAATCTCCCCCGAAGTAGAAGATATTATCGAAAGCAGACGATATTTCAATTGTTCTGAGGGCGATATTAAGGCAGTGGAGGGCATCGACCGCAACGCAAGCGTTGTTTTTCCAATAATTTCGTCCGGTGACGTTACCGGTGCCGTGATTATGCTCGTTGGCGACCGCCGTTCCGCTCCCTCTGACGCTGATATAAAACTCGCACAAACTGCCGCTGTTTTTCTCGGTAAACAAATGGAAGCGTAAGCATAGTGGGGAAACCCCTTTTTTAAAAAAAAGGGGTTTCCCCACACCCCTTCCCCAAAAAACTCAGATATATATAAAGTTTTTTGGAAAGGGTTTGGGAAAACCTTTTTTTCAAAAAAGGTTTTCCCAAAAAGTGTTGAAAAAATGTAAAATTGTGGTATAATGATTTTAGTAATTCAAAACAAGGAGGAGAAATTTTGAAAAAAAGTAAAAAAGAATCGCTAAATATGTTCTTCTCGGCATTTTTGGTTTTGGCTTATGTAGTGTGCAGTTACTTCATAACTGAACTTGCCACTTCAGTCACAAACGAAAACGCATACAGTGGAATCATGTTTGCACTGGTGTTCTTCTTCGGTCTGCTGACGTTCTACGCAACAAGAGTCGGTGACGGTAAGCAAGTTATCCGTTTCAGTCCGTCTGTTCTGTGCTTGATAGATTTGCCGGCACTTTATGCGTTGTGTGCGTATTATGCCGTTGGTCTGCCTCTGCACGAAACCCTTGTAAATTCCAGTGTAATAATGTATCTTGCGGTGCTGGCTCTCGGTTACGGCATACCCTACACATTAACAAGCGGTTTTGAAATGGTGTCCGCTGAGGACGTATTTTATCCCGAACGTTCAGAAAAAAGAGAACGATAAAAAATAGTACATATATAATTAGAAAGAAGGTTGTTTTGTGGGTTGTACTCATGATTGTGGTACTTGTTCTTCAGATTGCAGCAGTACCAACGATAAACAAAACTTGAAAACAGAACTTAATAAAAATAGTAATGTCAAAAAATTGATAGGCGTTATAAGCGGTAAAGGCGGTGTGGGTAAGTCTACCGTTACTTCGATGCTCGCCGCCGCTATGAATCGAGAAGGTTTTTCAACCGCCGTTTTCGATGCCGATATAACAGGCCCGTCTATTCCCAAAATGTTCGGCGTAAAAGGCAGAGCCATGGGCAGCAGTGACGGAATTGTACCGGCTGTATCCGAAATGGGTATAAAAGTGATGTCTGTGAATCTCTTGCTCGAAAAAGAAACCGACCCCGTTGTCTGGAGAGGCCCCGTTATTTCAGGCATTATAAATCAATTTTGGTCTGATGTCTTTTGGGGAGATATCGATTATATGTTTATCGATATGCCCCCGGGAACCGGTGATGTCGCTTTAACCGTTTTCCAGTCCTTGCCCGTAGATGGTCTTGTTATCGTAACTTCTCCGCAGGAACTCGTTTCCATGATTGTCGAGAAAGCCGTTAATATGGCAAATATGATGGATATTCCTATGCTTGGAATTGTCGAAAACATGAGCTTCTTTAGATGCCCCGAGTGCGGCAGAGAACACGCTGTCTTTGGTAAGAGCCACGTTGACGAAGTAGCAGAAAAATTCGGAATTCCTGTTTTGGCAAAACTTCCCTTAGACCCCGAGTTTACTGCCCTCGCCGATGACGGTAAAGCCGAACTCTTCGTCAG
>CACXHC010000099.1 GCA_902767285.1 uncultured Ruminococcus sp. | reverse complement strand
GCCAAAGTACATAATTTTTATTAAGTTTTTTTTGGAAAGGGGTGGAGGTGTGCAGGAGTGCACAGGGCAAGGAAGAGGACGAAGACATACTGTCGTATGTCGAGGACGATGACGCAGCCATGCGTGCTCCTGTGCGCCGAACTTCCGACTTTATTTGATCGGTCTGCGTCCTGCGCTTTTTTGCCTCCTTTTGCCGTGCAGCAAAAGGAGGACGCCCCGCGGCGTCGGAGCGGAAAAGTAAAAACATACGACCACACCTGCGGCGAGGCGAAAAACCACAACCTACAAAAACACTTCGCAATGGCAGGTTATTCACCCATACCCCGCCCGCTTTTTGAAAAAAGCGGGGCAAAAACTTTGTGCTGTTGCCTTTTCAGAGCTTTTCATCCCCCGCGCCGTTCATCAGTCACTATATGCATGATCCCCTCATGCCCGCTTGCAAAATATTCCTTTAAAAATGTTGGAAACGCCTTTATTTCGCCCAGCTGATCTATCGGTACCCAGTGCATCGTCTCTCTGTCGCCGAACCGCGTCACGCTGTCGCTGTCAAGCTCCCGCGTTCCCCTCGGCTTCATCAGAAAGTATAAAGCTATCTCGTGACAGTGCAGCCCCTTGTCGTAAGCCCCGTTTCCTTCCCAGAAGTTTTCGTGTATAACGGCGAGCCTGTCAATTTCAAATCGTATACCCGTCTCTTCAAAAACTTCTCTCACAACAGCCTCCTCGGCGTGTTCTCCGACATAAACGCCCCCGCCTACCGAGTAAAGATAATTTTCGCTCTTGTTCCCCGCAAGCAGTACGCAGCCGTCTTCAACTATTATCGCCGCAGCCCTGTAGCGGAACCAGCTCCTGCCTCGGGTAAACGAGCATTCCTCCTCCATCTTCAGTCCCTCCTGATGAACTGTTCATCAATCGAATAAATTGAAAATCTATTTCTTCACAGTTCCAAAAGCTTATGCTAAAAACGATTTTACTTCTTTAACGATACCGGGAGCAGTAAAGCCGAAGATTTCGAGTAATTCTTTCGCCGGGCCTGAGTAGCCGAATTTATCTTGAACACCGCATTTTTTAAGGAGTACGGGGCATTTCTGCGAAACTACTGATGCAACCGCATCGCCAAGACCGCCTATAACGTTGTGTTCTTCAAAAGTGATGATTTTTCCTGTTTCTTTAGCCGCTTTAATCAATATATCTTCGTCAATCGGCTTGATGGTGTGAATGTTAATAACGCGAGCATTGATTCCCTCTTTTTTAAGCTCGTCAGCTGCAAGAACAGCTTCTCTAACAACAAGACCTGTTGCAACGATTGTCACATCGTCACCATCACGGAGAGTAACGCCCTTACCGAGTTCAAATTTGTAATCATCGTTGTTATTTACGCTGGGAACAGCCAATCTGCCTAATCTCAGATAGACGGGGCCGTCAAGCTCAAGAGCAGCTTTTACAGCACCTAACATTTCGTAGTGGTCGGCAGGATTTATAACTGTCATGTTGGGAATAGCTCGCATAATGGCAATATCCTCTAAGCACTGGTGGGTTGCACCGTCCTCGCCTGTGGAAATTCCCGCATGAGAACCGGCTATCTTAACATTGAGTTTTGGATATGCGATAGAATTACGAATCTGCTCGAATGCTCTGCCTGTTGCGAACATCGCAAACGATGCCGCAAACGGGATTTTTCCGCATGATGCCAAACCGGCAGCAACACCCATCATATTTCCTTCAGCGATACCGCAGTCAAAAAATCTGTCGGGATACTCTTTTTTGAAAATAGATGTTTTTGTAGCGGCAGCGAGATCCGCATCAAGAACAACAATATCTTTATTTGTTTTTGCAAGTTCGCACAGAGCCTCGCCGAAACTCTCACGAGTTGCCTTTACAACCAATTCAGCCATTAGAGCGTACCTCCAAGTTCATTAAGTTGAGCAAGAAGCTCATTTCTGCCAATTTCGTACTGCTCGGCATTGGGAGCCGCACCGTGCCAATTGACTTGATTTTCCATATATGAAATGCCTTTGCCCTTGATAGTTTTTGCAATAATCGCAGAGGGTTTGCCTTTAACATTTTTAGCAGCAGTTATAGCTTTTTCTATATCATCAAAGTCGTGACCGTCCATTTTGAACACCTCAAAGCCGAAAGATTCGAGCTTTTTGTCAAGAGGTTCAAGACCGCCGACTTCTTCAACAGTACCGTCAATTTGCAATCCGTTGCAGTCTATAATAACAGTAAGATTGTCAAGATTATTGTGAGAAGCAAACATAAACGCCTCCCAAACCTGACCTTCTTCACATTCGCCGTCACCCAAAACAGAGTATACTCTGTAATCTTTGTTGTCGATTTTTCCGGCGAGAGCCATTCCGCATGCGGCTGATATACCCTGTCCGAGAGAACCCGAACTCATATCGATACCGGGTGTACTTTTCATATCGGGGTGTCCCTGAAGCATAGCTCCAACCTTGCGGAGTTTCGGAAGCTCCTCCAAAGAAAAGAATCCTTTCATGGCAAGCACGGCATATAGCGAGGGGCAGCAGTGTCCTTTTGAAAGAACAAAACGATCTCTATCGGGATTGTTTGGATTTTCGGGAGTAACTTTCATCTCTTTGTAATAAAGATATGTGTAAATATCGGCTGCCGAAAGCGAACCGCCCGGGTGTCCGGATTTCGCATTGAAAATGCCCTCAAGAGCGTACAATCTCGCTTTGCAGGCAATTATACGAAGTTCTTGCTTTTCATTTGAGTTCATAACAGTTTAACATCTCCTAAAAAGTGATATTGACTAATACACACCGCACTTCTTTTTCGCACGGATTTCTTTTCGGAATTTTTCCTCAAAAATCAGTATTTCGTCATAAAATACCGTTTTTGCGGTCTTTCCCGTATCATTTTATCATAATCGTTCTTATTTATCAAGTTTATTTTCTGCTTTTTAAATAGAAATATACTCATTTACTTTAATTACATTTTGTTTATTTTGGCATGATTACTCCTCTTTAGTGGCTTTTCTTGGGGAAACCTTTTTTGAAAAAAAGGTTTCCCCAAACCCCTTCCAAAAAACTTTTTTATGGTAAAATAGGTTTAGTATGCTATCCGTCACAGCGAGAGCGTGACGGAGGGTTGTCATTGTAATCTTACGAAATAATATTTACTACAAAACACAGCAACAAATCCGACTGCGTACCTTTGCAGTCGGATTTGTTTTAGTTTATAGAAAATTCGTTTAAACAAATAAAATTTATACAATTAAAGTTTTTTTTGCTTCTTTTTTTTTCAAAAAAAAGAAGGCGGGGGTTTGGGGGCGGCAGCCCCCAAGAAAGCATATTGACAGAGTTTCCTTAATATTCGTCGAGGTTTTCGGAAGGTTGTTCTTCCTCGTAGGTGCTTTCTTGTTGTTGTTGCTGTTCGCTTTCAAGACGCTCGCTTTCGAGACGTTCGCTCTCAAGTCTTTCGCTTTCGAGTCGTTCACTTTCGGCACGCTCTTGTTCGAGACGCTCGCTTTCAAGACGTTCACTTTCAGCACGCTCTTGTTCGAGACGCTCGCTTTCAAGACGTTCACTTTCAGCTCGCTCTTGTTCGAGTCGCTCGCTTTCAAGACGTTCACTTTCAAGACGCTCTTGTTCGAGACGCTCACTTTCGAGACGTTCTTCTTCGTTTTCGTCCTCGTCCTCTTGTTGTTGTTCTTCTTCCTCATAATCGGTATCAGCTTTTATCTTGACTTTGCGAATATCTTTTCCGTCAATCTTGTAATCGCCGTCATACCAAGGGGTTTGACCCGAACGACAAGCCGTTCCGAAATCCGTCAGCTCTTTACGCTGACCGCCGTTTCTTGCATAATAACACTGAGGCCATACAGGGTCAGGATTGAGAGTCGCTTTCGATACGTCTACTTCCGATTTCTCACCACGTCTTACACGTCTTGCGACTATTACCGTTCTGAAGTTCGGGAACTCATATGAACAAGTCGAAAGTGTGAGAAGTTGGTCGCTTTCATTAACCGTTACGCCTGTATCTATAAGCGAACGCTCCATGACACCATAAACAAAATCTATAAATTCGGTTTCGTCCTCAAAATCGCCACGCAGATAATTGAAAAATTCGCCTTGTTCAACAAGCGTATTTGTCTTGAATACCGAGATTATTTTCCAGTCGGCATCATACTCGGTTGTGTCAAACTGAATTATTGGCGATGAACGGTAAAAACCAATATCGGCATAACTCAACAACTGATGGAAAACTTGTCCATTGTCCATGTTGTGACCATGCAAAATTACATTTTTCGAATTGTAACTGTGGGTGCATCTGTAATCAATAAATATGGAACCGTAAGAAGAGTAGTTTTTCTTGTAATCTCTGTGAAGATAAAATTGCGAATAGTCACCGTCGCCCTTATGCTCAAGAACAGGATAGTCAATATAAGTCGTGTTTGGAATGTAAATCCAACCCTTTATTTCGGGATTGATCGCCTGAAGTTTGTCAAAACGACTCTGTTTTGGAGTTTCTTCCGCCTTTGATTCGATTTCCGTATCTTCATTACTGTTAACCTTTATCGGGTGGACTATCTCACGCAGTTCATTATAATTATTCTCGACTTGTGCAGGCTCGATAAACAATAATTTTGTTAAAATGACTGCCGTAACTATAAAAGTAACCGTTGCCGCCATAAGCACGATTTTTCGAGTTACCTCAAGAGGCTTGTCGCCTTTCATAGGAATAAATGTTGACATAAATCCCGCTTTCTTTTTGGGAGATTCAACATCTTGGGCGAGTGCGTAATAATCAAAATGGTCGGTTATTTTTCCGCCTATGAGATTTCCTGTTGTTATTCCTCGTGCGGAAGTCGCTTTCTTTGCTCCCGCAATTATCATATCGGCTGTCGAAACTTTTGTTAAAGACTCCTTCGGCAGTGCGAGTATAAGCTTGTTCTCGTACAATATAAAACAGCCTTCGTATTCTTTTCCTAAATCTCCTGCCGACCAAACTTCATATACCGTCTTTTCGGAAGTTTCTTTACTTCCCTTCGATTTTTTCGATTTTTTGGATTTCCCGTTTTCCCCAAGCTCGTCTGCAACTTGGTCAAGATCTTTTGTATTATCAGAACTGCTTTCAATTTCAACGTTTTCTTTATGCTTCGGGCAGAGCTTTTTCAAAAGCTGAAGTGTATCACATTCGGGCGTACCGTCCAGTGCGTTTGCAATTATTATAAGCTGGATTCCCTCGTCTGTTGCGTAACTCTGACGAATTGCCTCAAGCAATTTTATTTTATCGTCCTCAAGGTCTGTTTTGTACAGAATCTCTATATCTGCCTCTTTGAGATGATTGGTAACTACGTTCATCTTTTTATCAAGAGTTTTTGGATTGAAAGATTTATCTACCAATGAGTAAATTTCCGCTTTCAAGATATTAAACCTCCCATTAATGTTATTCTTTTCTTTTCTCTTACGGATATATCTCAGTAAATTTTGTATTATTAACGGCTTCTTCAATAAGCTCGTCCCACTCAACAGCAGACTCGGCTCTTCGTACCATTTCGAGTTTCGGTTTTGTGCGTGGGTGCTTCGGAGTAAACACAGTACAGCAATCTTCATAAGGAAGAAGTGATGTTTCAAACGTGTTTATCTTTTCGGATATACGGATTATCTCCTTTTTATCCATGCCGATAAGCGGACGAAATACAGGCATATCCGCCGCTTCATCGGTGCAGGCTATTGCACCCATCGTCTGACTCGCTACCTGACCCAGACTCTCGCCCGTTATAAGTGCCATGCACTCGTGCTGTTCCGCTATTTTTTGCGATACCTTCATCATCATTCTACGCATTATTATAGTAAACAAATCTTCCGGACATTTTTCCTTTATCTCTTCTTGAATTTTCGTGAACGGAACTGTATACATCTCAATTCTTCCGGCATACTGAGCCACTATTTCGAGCAGTGTACGAACTTTCTCTTCTGCTCTGTCGCTCGTATACGGCGGACTTGCAAAATGTATCGCTGTGAGTTCAACCCCACGCTTAGCCATCATATAAGCAGCAACAGGACTGTCGATCCCTCCGCTTATGAGAATCCCCGCTCTTCCTCCACTCGGTATGGGAAGTCCGCCCGCTCCTTCGAGTGCGTCTGCGTGAATATATGCTCCCATATCTCTTATTTCAACCGTAACAGTCACTTCGGGATTATGTACGTCAACTTCAATATTCGGGAAACTATCGGCAATGTGACTTCCGACTATCTTCGATATTTCAGGCGATCCATACGGAAATTTTTTATCGGAACGCTTCGACTCAACTTTAAACGATTTCGCTTCCTCAAGTATCGGAGCAAGATATTCTATTGATGCAGATTTAATCTTCTCAATATCTTTCTCAACGGCACAGGCACGACAATATGCAACTATACCAAATATTTTTCCTACTTTGTCGGCTACATCGTCCATGTCTATATTATCATCAAGAGGTTTTATTCTTATTGTTGACTGCGATGCCTTTATCTCAAAAGCTCCTAATGGGTGAAGTCGTCTTTTTATATTTTTTATAAGAAGATCTTCAAAATTTTTTCGGTTAAGCCCTTTTAGTACGACTTCACCTATTTTTGCAAGTATAATCTCATTCATATTTTTACTTTGTACCCTTATTTTATATATTTATTATATTTTATTTTACGCTTTTCACAAGCGTGTTTAATCCTTCTTTTAGCGATTCAACCAAAATATCGACTTCTTCTTTGGTCGAGTCGCTCGAAAAACTGATTCTAAGTGCAGAATCAATTCGCTTTGGGTCAAGCTCCATCGCCGACAAAACATGACTCTTTTTGCCCTTCGCACAAGCTGATCCACTCGATATAAAAATATCTTTCTTTTCAAGAAAATGAAGCATTGTCTCACTTCTGATGCCGATTGCCGAAATATTCAGTATATACGGCAGTGCGTTCTCGGGAGAGTTAAACTCGATACCGCTTATTTTTTTCAGTTCCGAAACAGCATAATTTCGTAAATCTTCAATATTTTTCAGACGAGCAGAAATTTCGGCAGGAGTTCCGAGTTCGCCTGCTGCTGCACCGAATCCGCAAATAAGAGGAAGTGTCTCAGTCCCCGGACGTATTTTCTTTTCTTGTTCACCACCGTAAAGAAGCGGTTTTATATAAACACCTTTTTTTATATATAATGCTCCGCACCCTTTCGGGCCGTGAATCTTGTGAGCCGAAACCGTAAGAAGATCACAGTCGATTTTCTGCGGTTTAATGGGAATTTTTCCGTATGCCTGAACCGCATCAACATGAAAAAGTGCCGGAGCATTCTTTCTTTTAATGATTCTTCTGACGGATTCCACAGGCAAAACAGAACCGACTTCGTTATTGACATACATAACAGAAACAAGAATTGTTTTTTCGTCTACCGCATCGGCGATATTCTCGATAGAAATATTTCCGCTTGAATCGGGCTTTACATAAACTACCTGAAACCCCTCGTTTTCGAGAGCGTGACAGCACTCAAATATTGACGAATGTTCTATTGCGGAAATTACAATTTTATTTCCACGCTTTATACGGGCATATACCGAACCCCTAACAGCAAGATTATTTGCTTCTGTTCCTCCGCTTGTGAAAAATATCTCGTTCTCAGAAACCGAAAGAGAATCGGCAACGGCACGTCTGGCATTTTTGAGGGCGTGTTCAGCCTCAAGCCCCTTTGAGTGAAGTGAGGACGGATTTCCGTAAATATTCGTCATAATATCCATAACAGCTTTTACCGAAGATTCTGACATTTTAGTTGTAGCACTGTTATCAAGATAAATTTCCAAAGCCATATCCTCCGAACAATATTAATTATACAACAAAATTGTTACAAAATAAAGCAAAAAACCAACTTTTTCTTTATTTTTAAGTTTTTTACAGAAAAATAGTTTTAAAACGCTCATACAGTGTATATTATTTCACATTTTTGAAATAATATCAATGTGCAAAACAAACAAACTATTATTAATACAAAAAATTATTATAGTATTATAAGAAAGAGGTTGTGTGATGGAAATTTCAAAAAAAGAATATTCCGACCTTACTGATAAAAAATCACCCAACAGCAGTACGGCAAAAAACTGTACATGGGCTTTTTTTGTTGGAGGATTTATATGTATGATCGGGCAGGCTCTAACGGAATTTTTTAATAATATGGGAATGACTCTGCCCGATTCAAGAGCATGGACATCAATAGTTCTTATATTCTTTGGAGTATTGCTTACAGCTATGGGAATATACGGCAAAATGGCAAAAAAAGCAGGTGCCGGAACACTTGTGCCTATAACGGGTTTTGCCAATTCAGTGGCGGCTCCGGCGATGGAGTACAAATCTGAGGGATATATTTCGGGCGTAGGTGCAAAAATGTTCACGATAGCGGGGCCGGTTATAGTTTACGGCACTCTTGCCGGGGTACTGTACGGAATAATTCTTGTTATTTCGGATTTGCTTTGAACACGGCACAGATGATATTATGCCACTAATTTTTTTTGATAGAATTACAAACTCATGAACAATTTATAAAATCGAGTAAATCAATGCAAGAATTATTCCGGAATCCTCCATATCCTCACCCAAAAGCAGGATAAGGAGGATTATCATTATTTTTTCGGTATCGACTGCCATATTTTTGGATTCGTTTTGTTCTGAAATTTCGTTTTGTTTCGAATTTTCGTTTTGTTCCGACCGCTCGGAATTTTCGGAAATTTCGGGTGGTCGGGAACTTCGTTTATACATAGCTTTAGCGTTGCTGATGGCAGTAGCCTGCATTTTTTCCATATCGGTCATATAATAAGGCACTCCTTCAAAGCATATCGAAAATACCCTGTTGTTTTATTAGGGGAACAAGTTTTATTATTTTCAAGATTTTAATGGCACGTTCTATGCGTTCCTGACGGTCGGGGGACAAAAAAGGCTTGATTGCTCGCAAAAGCCGAATTGTGTCATCATCTTCACGAATAAAATTTGTGATTGTTTGAAGCTGAGCGGGCTTTTCGGGTTCAGATGCTCCCATAAGTCCGCTGATACTTTTTATTTGCTCCATCATTTCGGGATTTGCGAGAATCTGCCCTATTTGGGAAGATAGGTCGCTCATTTTTTATCAAGACCTTTCATGATTTCCTGTGCCTGCGGACTTGACAAAATTTTCTTTGTGGCGGATTCGTCCGACAAAATTTTTTGAATTTGGGCGACACGCTCGGGCGGAAGATTGGCGAGCAATTTCTTAATATCGCCGTTTTGTGCTGAATTTTTTATTTCGTTCGGGGAACTTCCGAGTATACCGCTCAATTTATTTGTCAAATTATCTGTATTATTCATATTATCACCTTTTCAAAAAAAATAATTTACTCTATTATATTTATGCAAGTTTTGGCAAAATATATCCTCTTAATAAAAATTAACTCAGTTTTAAAAAGGTGTTGCAATAAAGCCGAAACATGTAGTATAATGAACAAAGCAATATTTAAATAAAGATTGGTGTTTACATTGAAAAGAAAATTTAAAATTATCACAATTATCCTGACAATAGTAATAGTTACAGCCGTAATAATAGTTAGCGGCGGAGTTATATATCTTTACACAAATCAGTACACTCCCGAAGAAAAGGCTCTCGAAGTTTTCGGAGTTTCGTCAATGTCGGTATCGGCTGGGGACAAACTCAAGCTGACTACATATAATATCGGATACGGAATAAAGGACAGCAACTCCGATTATTTTGAGGACGGCGGAAAATCATCAAAAGCTCAAAATTACGAAACAGTAGATTCAAATATACAAGAAATAGCCAAAACCATTGAAGCTCAAAAATCAAATATTATATTTATACAAGATGCAGACATAGCCTCTGACCGTTCACATTGCTTAGACGAAGTGAGCTTTTTATCAACGCATTTTAATCGATATTCGAACGCATACGCAGACGACCAAATTTGTACATTTGCATTTTATCCAACATCTTCACCGCTTGGAAAAATACGTTCAGGAAGTGTTATATTAACAAAATACAAGGCGAAAGCAGAATTAAAAACTCTGCCAAACGATTCGAAATTTCCCGATAGTGCTTGGAACAGAAAATCGGTTTTGCTTGTGGATCGTATTCCTGTTGAAGATTCGAAAAAAGAAGTCGTTTTGATAAATATAAATCTCGACTCTTATAATTCCGACATACGACTTGACCAGTACAAAGCACTCTGCGAATTTATGCAGATAGAATATGCAAAAGGCAATTACGTTATAACAGGAGGCTGTTTTAACTCAGAATTACCATCGGTTAACAAAAACAAATACCCGATTGAGGAAAACGAAATTTTCATGCCTTCCGAAATATCCACGGAATTTTTAACGGGCGGTTGGAAATACTGTACAGATGACAGCTATCCCACAATGCGAGTTGCCAACAGTTCTTTGAACGATGATTCTATTAAGTACGTTGTTGACGGGTTTATCACATCGCCAAACACGATAGTTTCGGACACAAAAACAGTTAACACGAGCTTTGCCAACAGCAATCACAACCCCGTTACCGTAGAAGTTACTTTGGTGAAATAATATGGATTGTTCAATAATATATTATATCGCATATAAAACAGGATACATACAAAAGAGTCTTACAAAGAAATTCCGCACAATGACCGACATAACCGTTAAATCGGGATATGCCGCCGTTGCAAGTACAGATTTGAAAAACAAATTTCGAAAATCTTTTGAAGAATCGGATTTGGTGGTAATAATCGGCGGTTTGTCATCAACAGGAGCAGACAACGTAATAACGGTGCTTTCGGAATATTTCACGCAAGCGGGGCTTGATGTTGACTCAAACAAAAAAATCATAAACGAGTCGGGAGATGACGGGTATCTCATAAAATCGGGGGAAAAATACGTTCTTGTGCTTCCCGATAATCCCGAAAGCGTTGAAAGAATGTTTGGGACGGAACTTCTCAAAAACATCGATATTTCGGGAAAAACAAAGGAAATCGCCGAACCGACACTCACGCATAAAATTGTGTTTGCTCCCGAAGAAAACGACAGTTTCAACAAGCTAAAAAACACCAATTCTCCGAGCATAGTAACAATAATCGGCATTTCGATAACAACGGCGGTATGCTTGACAACGATTATTTGGATAATTTGGTATCTTGCCCATTAACGACAAAGGAGTGATTTTATGGACGAACTGCAAAAAATAGTAGAGTTCTGCAAGGAAATCGACAAAGAAAAATTCATCGGCAGACAAACGTATTTGACAGGCGGAGAGCGTAAGGAAAATGACGCTGAACACGCTTGGCACTCGGCACTTATGGCGATTTTGCTTTCGAAATACTCCAACAATCAAAACATAGACATTTTGAAAACAGTTACAATGATTCTCATACACGATATCGTTGAGATAGACGCAGGCGACACATACGCTTATGATGACACCGCAAAACAAACTCAGCGTGAACGTGAGGAGAAAGCCGCAGACAGAATTTTCGGCATACTTCCGCCAAATATGTGCGAGGAGTATCGTTCATTGTGGGAGGAGTTCGAGCGAAACGACACGCCCGAAGCAAATTTTGCTCATATTATGGACAATTTCCAACCCATGATGCTCAATGCTCACACCAACGGCAAAGCGTGGAAAGAACACCAAGTCGTGTTGAGCAAAATTCTCGCCAGAAATAAAGATACCCATAAAGGCTCCGAAATCCTCTGGGAGTTCGGTTACGAAAATTTTATTAAACCTAACATCGCTGACGGTAACATCATCGATGACACTCACACTAAATCATAGGCTTTTTGTGGGTGCTGTGAAAAAACCACAGCACCAAGAAATCTCCTATTTGTTGTTTATTTTCTCTTCTTTTTTTTGAAAAAAAAAGAAGCAAAAAAAACTTTTACTATATAAATTTTTC
>CACXHC010000098.1 GCA_902767285.1 uncultured Ruminococcus sp. | reverse complement strand
TTTGACGATGAATTTGAAAATTTGCTCATTTATAGTATAGTAAAAGTTTTTTTTGCTTCTTTTTTTTTCAAAAAAAAGAAGAGAAAATAAACAACAAATTAGAAATTTCTTGGAGCTGTCGTTTTTTCACAGCCCCATTTTTTACAATTGAATAATTATTCGCTGACCGCAGCACTCAATTCGGGCGAACTGTTTATCAGTTCCACGGCGGGCATATAATTATGCTCTGCGGCAATTTTAAGATACTGTGCCGCATACGCTGTATTCTGCTCAACACCTATTCCCTGATAATAATAAAGTCCAACCATATAAAGAGCATAATCAACGCCGTTGTATGCTGCTCTCTCATACCATGCAAACGCCGATGCGTAATCGTTTATAACATCGCTGCAATATTTCGCAAGAGCCATCAACGCAGGAGCAAACGAACTGTGTGCAGCCGTCATATACAAATTTATTGCTTCCTGATAATTCTGCTCCACGCCCTTGCCCGAGTAGAAACAATCGGCAAAATTGGTTACTGCCCACAAATCCGTAAATATTCGGTCGCCGGCTCCCTGATAGCATTTTACCGCAGATTTGAAATCACCGACTTTATAAAAGCAGTTCCCGGCTTTTGGAAGTACATCATCATACGAACCCGAAAGAAGCCCGTTTATATTTTTGAAATAATACTTTGCCGCCTCTTTGAGATTTCGACTGAGCGTGCCGTCACCGTAATAATAACAATCGGCTATCATCAAATCAGATATAATCTCGCTGTTTCCGCCGGAATTGTTTCGGCTTTGATAGCGAACTTCGTTTCCGTATCTTTTAAGCCAATCGACCGCCTTTTTGTAGTTTTTCTCAACGCCGACTCCGTGAATATAACAATCCGCAAGAGCTTTCATGGCATAAATATTATTATCCGCCGCCGAAAGCGAATACCATTTTACAGCTTCGGAATAATCTCTTTTCACTTTGTTTCCATAATAGTATGCGATACCAAGCAAGTATGTTGTGTCGGAGGTATAATCACCCAGTGCGTTTGCTTCAAACAGAGGGTCTACAAACAAATCGCTTTTTTCGCTGAAAGGATTTTCAATGTCGTTTTCTTCATAATAGTATCGGGCAATCGCTGACAGAATATTCGGTTCAAAAATTTTTGCTCCTGCCTCGTATGCCGCAAGGAACCAATAAAAAATACTTGCTTTGGATTGCTCGTCGATATTAGGCTCGTTGAAACATCTGCCAAGATTCAAAATTGCGGGCATAAATCCTTTGTTTGCAGAATCAATGTAGCTTCTTATAGCCATATCATAATTCTGCTCTATGCCGACACCGTAAAAATAGCGGTTGCCGATTTCGTTTTGAGCATTTGCGTACTCGTTGAGCGATGCCGAAACAAGCTCGTCCAAATCAAGTTCGCTGACTATTCTTTCAGTGTACAGCTGAGGAGTCATTGCGGATTTTCTGCGAGTGTGCAATGTTTTCGGATTTATGGTATCGGGGGCTTTGCGTGCGAATTTCTCCGCCGCACGGTTTGCTATATCTTCGGCAAATTTTCTTTTTTTGTGTATAAGATCCAACTCAAACAGCATTTCGTCTATGGAATTGAATCTGTCCTCTTCATTGTATGCACACGCACGAAGAATAACGCTTACAAATTCCTGCGAACCGTGTTTAGGCGGAGGGATCATTTCTCCGTCAACACGTCTTTTAACGGCGATGTTGCAATCCTCGTCCGATGACGTTGCCTGAAACGGAAACAGCCCATCATTCATAAGTCTGTAAAGCGATATCCCGAACGAATATATATCTGCTTTTTTTGTATATAACTTTTTGTTGTTTCCATTGGCAAAATACACTTCCGGAGCCATGTACGCATTTGTTCCCACAGGATATTCAAGAGGCACTGCCGAACCTACCGAGTCTTCAGAGCTGTTGAAATCTCCCAGCTTATAAATACTCGTTTCTTTTGACCTGAACATATTCTCGATTTTTATATCTCTGTGCAGATAATCAATATCATGTATTGCCTTTATTGCATTGCCAATATCGTGGGCAACTTTAAAAACTTCGTCCTCGGTAAGAGGTGTATTGCCGTCCTTTATGGCATCAGATAAGCTCTTGAGAAGCTCCATTCGTATGATAAGCACAAACGCACGAATACTCTTGTCATCGTTGAGCCACGCTGTGGCGGTTTCATCTCCATGATGAACGATGTACGGACATTCTTTCAGCTTTACCATAATATCCGGTTCTTTGCTCGCCATCGACAATTTGTTGAATAAGTATGTGCGAATGATTTCTTCCAATTCCGTATTATCTATTGGCTGATTGGCATACATATTTCTGTACTCATCCGCCGGAACCGCAACAAATTTCACTGCTGCTTCATCTATTCTGTTTATCTGATGTTTTTCGGCACGGTAAACAACGCCAAACGTACTTTCGCCGATTATCTCTTTTATATACCAACCGTCCCACAACGGAGTATTTTGGTAACCTGCCGCAAAAGTCTTTAAATCATTAATATTGGTCACACTGCAACCCCCCAGTTAACTATCGTGCAACGTGCGTCGCCCCAAAACTTGCGACACAATTATACCACAAAAAAGAAATATTTTCAAGTATTTGGTAAACAATCAAATATTTAAAAAAAGTCTTTTTTCGGTAACAAGGACAAGCCACTCTGTATAATATGTAATATAAATGCTGAAAAACAAAAAAACGGCATTTATAGTAACTTTTTGGAGGTTTATATATATGTGTAATGCGTTTGGAAACAACAGCTGTACTTGGATAATTCTTTTGGTGATTATTCTTATCGCCTGCAACGGCGGAGATAACGGCTGCGGTAATGGCTGCGGCTGCGGCTGCAACTAATAAATCGTCGAAATAAACAGAAAATCAACTAAAAAATCGTTAAAAAATAAGTGTGAAAAAACAACCAAAAATAATAATAAAATGATGTGAATATTCACGGTAATACCTCTCATAATAAAAACGGAGGTGTTACCGTGAACAAAGATTTTTTTGATAATTTTGATGATGATTATGATGATTTTGAGTTTCAACGCTCAAAACAAAAAACACTAACTAAGGGTTTTTTGACGGCTCTTGCAGTATGTATTACTGCCATCGGTGCGGCTGTATGGACAACCGTAAACAATGTACACTCGTATCTTACTCCTACGGTGAGTGTTACCCACAATTCCGACACAGATGCAGATTCTCCCTCGTCAGTATCTGTTTCGTCTATTCCGAGCGACATAACCGTAAATGCGAACGTGAGCAAAAAATCCGCCGATACCGACACCGAAAAACAGCCAAAACTCGTGTGCGAGCCAATAAAGAATGCTCGTGTTTTGTGCAGTTTTTCGGAAACGCCCATATATAACGAAACTTTAGGCAATTATCAGGCTCATACGGGCATTGACTACATCGCCGACATAGGAGATAAAGTTCGTGCTATGGGCAAAGGCGTTGTAAAAGATATTTATTATGATGATTTACTCGGAAACGTTGTTGTTATAGAACATTCTCAGCAACTGAAATCGTACTATTGCGGACTTGCCCGAACAACTCTTGTTCAAGTAGGCGAAGTTGTTTCGGCAGGTGATTTCGTTGGTACGGTGTACGCTATTCCGGGGGAATCCGCCCAGCAAGCCCATGTTCATGTTGAAGTAAGAAAAAACGATGTGCCAATAGATCCAATTTCGGTACTCGGCAAGTAAAAAAATTCAATAACTCCCGAGAGCTTTTATTTTTCTCTCGGGAGTTAATTTTTTAATTATTCAGCCGCTGCTTCTTCGGCTTTTTCTTCAGCCTTAACTTCTACTTTCTCCTCTGCTTTTTCTGCTGATTTTTTAGCTTTTGAAGTTTTGGAGGTTGTCTTTGTGGATTTTTTTGTAGTTTTCTTAGTTTCGGCTTTTTTCTCGGCTTTTTCTTTAGTTTCAGTTGTTTCTGTTTCCTCAGCGGAAGCCTTTTCTTCTTCTTTTTCTTCTTTTTCTTCTTTTTCTTCTTCCTCTTCTACCTCGGGTACGGGAACCGGAAGTTCCTTATCAAGAACAATATACATTGTGCCAAGCGGAGGAATAGTAAGATCAAGAGATTGGTCGAGGTTATTGAAGTTGATCATCTCTGCCTGAAGTTCGCCCTTGTTAACAGCACCGTAACCGCCAAATTCGGGATCCTCGGAGTTGAGAACTTCTTTATAAATACCGTACTTCGGAACACCAACTCTGTAATGCTCTCTTGTAACAGGCTGGAAGTTGCAAACAACAAGAACTTCGGAGCCATCGTAAGCGATTCTTCTGAATGCGATGATACTTCTCTCAGCGTCCTCAAGAGCAACCCAACGGAAACCATTCCAGTCGTAATCATTCTCGTGCATAGCGGGAACTTCTCTATAGAATTTGTTAAGAGCCGCAATATAATTATTAAGCTTCTTGTGCATATCGTAGTCGAGAAGATTCCACTGGAGTTGAGCTTCTGCATTCCACTCGTCAAACTGACCGATGTCCGAACCCATGAAGAGAAGTTTCTTTCCGGGGTGAGCCATCATAAATCCGAGGAAACCTCTAATACCTTGGAATTTCATTTCATAGCTGCCGGGCATTTTGTTTATGAGCGAGCCTTTACCGTAAACAACTTCGTCATGAGATATGGGAAGAATGAAATTCTCGGTAAATGCGTACATCATGCTGAAAGTAAGTTCGTTGTGGTGCCAGTTTCTCCACAGCGGATCTTCTTCGATATAACGGAGCATATCGTTCATCCAGCCCATGTTCCACTTGTAGTCGAATCCAAGACCGTAATCTTTTATCGGATAACCGGTAACGTTAGCCCATGCCGTACTCTCTTCTGCTATCATCATAGCTGTCGGGTGGAGTTCGTGCATGGTTGTATTGAGTGCTTGGAGGAACTCAACGGCAACAAGATTTTCTCTTCCGCCGTACTGGTTCGGGAGCCACTCGCCGTCTTTGCGGTTGTAGTCGAGGTAGAGCATAGATGCAACTGCGTCTACACGGATTCCGTCAAAGTGGAATTCTTCAATCCAGAAGTTAGCACTCGAAATAAGGAAACTCTTAACTTCGTATCTGCCAAAGTTGAAGATGTATGTTCCCCACTCTTTATGCTCACCTATACGCCAATCTTCATACTCGTAGCAGCCTGTACCGTCGAAACGTCCAAGACCGTGAGCATCTTTCGGGAAGTGAGCCGGAACCCAGTCCAAAATAACGCCGATGCCTGCTTTATGGCACTCGTCTATAAAATACATAAGGTCTTTCGGAGTACCGTAACGAGATGTTGCCGCATAATATCCTGTTACCTGATAGCCCCATGAACCATCAAACGGGAACTCGGTAAGAGGCATGAACTCAATATGCGAAAATCCCATTTCTTTTACATAAGGAACGAGATCTTCTGCGAGCTGACGATATGTGTAATACGAACCGTCCTCGTTTTTCTTCCATGAACCTGCGTTCACCTCATAAATATTGAGTGGCTGATTATAATGTATGTGTTCTTTTTTGAACTCATACCACTCGCTGTCGTTCCACTCATAGCCATTTATGTCGTATACTTTTGAAGCTGTTTCGGGACGAGTTTGTGCGTGGAAGGCATATGGATCAGCTTTGAGCATACGTCCGCCCCAAGCCGATTCTATACTATACTTGTAGTTTTCATACTCTGATACGCCTTCAATGAAAGTTTCCCAAACGCCTGTGCCGAGCAAACGATACATCGGGTTAGCCATGTCGTTCCACTCATTGAAATCGCCTACTACCCATACGCCCTGTGCATTGGGGGCCCATACTCTGAATACAACACCTTTTTTGCCTGCAATGGTTAAAAAGTGTGAGCCTAAAAATTGGTATGCGTGAGTAGATTTACCCGATAAATAAAGTTCCAGTTGTGAATAGGTATCAATGTTCTCTGCCATGATTTTTACCCCTCTTTCGATTATTTATTAATAGAAATACGGAATACGGGCATACCCTCTCAAACAAAAAAGCTCTTCGGAACGGCACTGCGTACATACAGTATTTTAAAAAAAGCAGTCCTACTACATTTTTCACAAAACAAAGTATACTCTTCCACCGTAATTATATTAACCATTTCTATATTACCACAAAAGTATAATAAAAATCAATAGAAATTTGAAATTTATATAATAATTTTTTATATAGAGTTTTAGTTGAGGTGTTCTTAATACTTGATATTTATCAAAGGTTTGTGATATAATGAATATACACAAAAAAAGAGGGGGAAATCCCAAAATGTTAAAAGATAAAACCGTTGTTATCGGCGTAACCGGAAGTATCGCCGCATATAAAATTCCGAATTTGGCAAGAATGTGCAAAAAAGCCGGTGCCGATGTTCAAATAATCATGACTCAAAATGCCACAAATTTTATAAATCCAATAACATTTGAATCTTTAACGGACAACAAGTGTCTTGTGGATACGTTCGACCGAAATTTTCAGTACAGTGTTGAACACGTTGCTCTTGCCAAAAAAGCCGATGTTGTAATGATAGCTCCGGCAAGTGCCAACGTTATAGGAAAAATCGCCTCGGGTATCGCCGATGATATGCTGACCACAACCGTGATGGCCTGCACCTGCAAAAAAATAATCGCTCCGGCTATGAACCATAATATGCTTCATAATCCCATTGTACAAGATAATCTGAAAAAACTTTCCCGATTTGGTTACGAGATAATCCCCAGCGACTCCGGAATACTTGCAAACGGTGATTTCGGTGACGGCAGACTCCCCGAAGAATCGGTTTTGTTCGATTATATTTTGCGTGAATGTGCATTCCAAAAAGATTTAAAAGGCGAAAAAATAATAATAACCGCCGGTGCAACCCGTGAACCTTTTGATCCTGTTAGATTTGTGTCTAATCACTCAACGGGAAAAATGGGCGTTGCTCTTGCATACGATGCCATGCTGCGAGGAGCGGAAATCACACTTATATCGGCACACACCGAAGTTCCTCTTCCTCGATTCGTAAAAATAATAAAAGTCGAAACCGCCCGCCAAATGTATGACGCCGTTTTGGAAAATTTCGATACTTCAACTATTGTAGTCAAAGCCGCCGCAGTTGCGGACTATCGCCCTAAAATAATCGCAGACAACAAAATCAAAAAATCCGAGGGCGGTGTAATGACCATCGAATTTGAACGAACAGACGATATTTTGGCAGAACTCGGCAAAAGAAAAAAGAGTCAGTTTTTGTGCGGATTCTCTATGGAAACGGAAAATCTCGAAGAAAATTCCGCCCGAAAGCTAATTGCAAAAAATCTTGATATGATTGCCGCAAACGACCTCAAAACTCAGGGAGCGGGATTCGGAACAGATACAAACATCATCACTATTATAACAAAAAATCAAACGATTCGTCTGCCCATAATGAGCAAGCAGCACGCCTCGCACATAATTTTTAACGAAATAATTCGTTTAAAGAAACGAGGTGGATACGGTGAATAAAAATTCGGTTTCTCATCGTCAAATAATAATTTCGCTTATTTTGCTTGCGAGTGTCATCGCAAGCACTGTTCTTTCGGCTAACATTTTGGGCGGTTTTGATGATTCACTCACCGATCTTTTTACAAAAAATTCGCCTGACGGAATTTACAAAGTAAGCAGCATCAACGTTGAAAGCGACAAAAATAATGTCGATTTTATCGGAATTGCCGGCGATAAATATATGGCAAACACCGAATTTTACATCACTAAAAAAGATAACTCAAATTTTGTGGATAAACTCGAAAACTGTAAAAATTACTGGATAGCCTCTTCATCAAGTACAAGAGAGCCTGATTCTGTTTTTCTTTCCGAATGGACTTTTGATAATACATCATTTTCCTGTCCTCAGTGGCTGAAAGTCCGTTACCAATCCAGTGATATTGATATTACTGATCGCTATGATGCTTTTTGTTACTGGTCTACATATTTTCAAGATGAAAAAAGGCTAAGAGTATCAATTTTAGCAACAAGCGATTACGGCGGTTTGAAAAACGAAATTTTGTCAACTTCAATGAATAATTTATCTGTTTACTGCAACCCCGAAATTATATGTGACTTCTCGGAGAAAATTTCGGAGGATAAGGAGTACTATTATACCAAAGAATTTAGAACGGAAGCAAATAAAATTTTCGAGTCATGCAAAAACGACCCCAAATATGACGGAAAAACAATAGTAATAAATCCCGAAACTTATGATATTGTTGCGACAGATGAAATCCCACTTGACATAGATATAGAACTATCTTTTAAAATGTCCTACAAAAATGCGTCTACCCGACTTCAGGCAAAAGACCTCCACAAATGCGTACCCGATTGGGGATATGATACAAAAGGTTCGTTTGCGGTAACTCCGTTCAACATGACATTTGACGTTAAAGCTGATCTTCCGAATTTAATGGATATATGGAGTCTTGAAACTTCCGACCAAAGCAGTATGAGCAGATTAACAAATTATATGCACCGCTCTGTTCCCAAATATCCGAGCGAAATGACTGTGACTCTTTCGGACGGGTCAATCATAAAGGGATTTGAGCAAACTCTTTCTTCTTATGATGACCAAGCTCTCAATCGTTATTCCATAATATATAAATTTTACGTTGTTGACGATTCCGGAAATATTCTTTATCCTGTCCAAATTTTACCCGATGATATTTCGGCTATATCCGCCAATGATGTGGAAATATATCAAAAGTGATATACTTCATAAAACCTGAAAACAAAAAAGGCTGTGTTCGCAAAAGGAACACAGCCAATATTTTTTATTCGTATCTGAGAGCATCAATAGGATTGAGATTTGCGGCTTTTACCGAGGGAACCAATCCAAAAATAATGCCTATACCCATCGAAAATCCCACCGATACGGCAATAGCGGCAATACTTATCTGTGACGGCATACCTATAATCATGCCAACAAGTTTTGCAACACCAATGCCGATCAGCACACCTATTACACCGCCCGTACTCGTAAGAACAACCGACTCCGTAAGGAACTGCCCCAAAATAACACGTCGTCTTGCTCCGAGGGCTTTCTTCAAACCGATTTCTCGTGTTCTTTCGGTTACCGATACAAGCATAATGTTCATTACGCCTATACCTCCGACAATAAGCGATATGCTTGCTATACCTATGAGAAGTATCGAAGCTATATTTGTGATTTCTTTCAGATAATCGGCATCTTGCGTAAGAGAACCGGATTTATACTCATACTTATCTGTGGGAAGATTTTCGTTAAGTACGTTCGCTACTGATGTAGATGCGGAAACCGTTAAATCGGGGTCGGAAATCTTAACAACAATGCTTTGAATATCGTCATAGCCGATAACATCTGCCCAAGCAGTATCGGGAACATAAACAGATGCGTCCATTACACCGCCGCCGCTCATGTAATAATCGGAAAGCGTTTCGATTTCGCTGTAATCGATAATTTTTGTAACAATTCCCACAACTGTAAAAAGACCGTTTCCCACCTGAACAGTTTTGCCTACCGGGTCAACATTTTTAAACAAAGAACTTGCAACAGAATCGTCAAGAATAACAACGTTATTTCGTTTTGAGAAATCATCCGCAACAAAAAGCCTTCCCGAAGAAAGCACTCTGTCGGCTATTTTAAAATACTCTTCATCTACACCGTAAGTGGTAGAATATGTATTTTTACCAAGATATTTAACACCGCCGACACCACTGCTTGTATAAACTCTTGCTGCACCGGCAATACCGGGCAAGTCAAGAATCATGTTGTATTTTTCGTCTGATATGGTTGTAAGACCCGTTATTGAACCGCTTTGGGAAGCATCGTATTCAGCAGCATAAAAATATGTGCTGTCGCTTTTTTCATACAGCGAAATAGTCAGATTGCTTGTACTTCCGCCGAGCATACTTTCTTTCAGCGATTCGCTTGCTCCGTTTATTATCGAAACAATTATAATTATCGCCGCAATACCGATTATTATACCAAGCATTGTAAGAACAGAACGCATTTTATGCGAGCGAATACCTCTAAATGACAATCTTATATTTTCAAACAATTACATTCACCCGCCTTTTATTAATACAGTATTCCGAAATTATAATACATATCTTCAAAAGTTGTCTTTCTGGTAGCTGCACCTTCAACGGCTTTTCCGTAAGGGAATGCAATAAGATCTTCTTTCGAAAGTCCCTCAAGAACTTCGTACATACCCATAGTGCTGTTGCCTACTTTTATGTATCTTTTTTCGAGATAGCCGTTGTTATCCACCATAACATAATATCTGCCTGCATCGGTGCGAACAAGTGGTTCGAGAAGATACAGTCCCTGAACTTCTGCTTCTTTAACGAGTGTTATTTGAACTTCGCTGTCCTCACTTATTTCGAGGTCGTTTTCCAAAGTAACCGTAAATTTGTACATAGACTCCATATCGGTTGCGGCAGATGTGGAGTAATACGAGTCATCAACGGGAGTATCGCTCATAGCGGTTATAGAACCGTTTGTTGTAACACCTGTTTCATAGTTGATGATTTCCGCCTGCATTCCCACAAATAATTCATCGCGGGAGAACTCGCCCACCGTTGCGGTAACGCTCAAACCGGAATCGTTTGTTATTGTTATGTATGCACCGGAATCGGAAAGATGGTTCATATCTTTGGCTACAAAAGTAACAGTGCCGTCAATAGAAGCGATTTCTCCGCCTGTTTGAGATAATTTTTCGGATTTTCTGACATCAAGTTCCGCTTGCTTTTTTTGAAGTTCGAGAGCTGCTTTTTCTTTCTCCTTCTCTTTTATCATATCTTTGATTTCCTGTGCCGAAAAAACATAATTATGAGTTTCGAGAGTGATTTCGGCTGAGACATTTTGTGTCGGATCGACAGTTTGCGGAGCCGGTTCTTCCACATCTTCGGGGAAAAACATACTGAAATCGCCAAAATCCTGATTTTGAGAAACAGACGGCATACCTGTTGACACTGCCGTAACAAATGTTGCGAAATCAACCGAACCGCCATCAAATGAAATCATACCATCGGGAGTTACGGTAACGCCATCGGCAAGCGGGAAATCTTCGACTGTTTCGGGGTCGATTTTCGAGCCGTCTATATATCGTGCAAAAAGTTGATTATCGTTTTCATCGCAGACATAGCAAACGGCAGAAAGCGGAGGTTCAACACTCGCAAGAAGAGTTAAGGCTTCTTTGGAAACACTCGTTTCCACTCCTGCTATATAAACAAGGGGATCTTCGGCAGTACCCGAACCGCCAAGCGGAATAGTTTTTTCGGTTATTAACTTTTCATATTTTGAAGCCGGAGTTTCGGGTTGTGCAGGAGTTTCGGAAGAATCGGTATCCGGCTCTTCCTCTTCGGGTTCTTCTATTATTATTTGGGGTGCATTTTCGGAAGGCTGTAATCTTTTCAAGACATTGAGTTCGTTGTCTGCAATAGTTATATTGTTGGCAAGAGTAGTTACTTGCAGTTTGGCATCTTCCACAGCATCTTCGATTGAGTGGGTTTCGTATGAAATTAAGACATCGCCCTTTTTGATGGTATCGCCTTTTTTGACGTTGATACTTTTTATTTTAAGCTGATTATTAACTTTAACATTAACAACACTGCCTTTTTCGAGTCTGCCATAAAATTTAAGGTCATTGACCTCGCTGCCGTAATCTCCGACGATACTATCTCCGCCCGAGACCTCGGCAACTTTTACAATATTTTTGGATTGCTTATATTGTATACCTCCAAAAATTCCTCCTGCGGCAATAATAACAGCCAGAGGGATAACAACAAATCTTGCTTTAAATTTACCCATTTGAAATGTCACCTCCGTGACGCTTCCTGTTTATTCTTTGATAATCGTCAATAGAAATAAGTTCTCCGTCATAAATAACAACAATTTTGTTAGCACATTCGGCGACACTTTTTTCATGAGTTATCATGACTATTGTAACGCCCTCTTTGTTGAGTTCCGAGAACAAAGCCATTACCTGTTCACCGGAACGAGAATCCAACGCACCCGTAGGCTCATCGGCGAGAAGAATTTTCGGTGAATTGGCGATTGCTCTTGCTATTGCCACACGCTGTTTTTGACCGCCCGAAAGCTGAGTCGGAAAAAACTTCATTCTATCGGCAAGACCGACTTTTTCGAGAGCAGCGGCAGCGATTTCACGGCGTTTTTTTCTTTTTACGCCTGCATAAAGCAGTGGAAGTTCGACATTTGAGATTGCGGTTTCACGGGGCATGAGATTAAAATTCTGAAAAACAAACCCGATCCCCTTATTGCGGATAGCTGACAAAGCGTGGTCATTTTGGTTAGACACGTCTGTTCCGTCAAACAAATATGTACCGCTGGTAGATTTATCGAGCAGACCAATTATATTCATGAGTGTTGATTTTCCGGAACCTGACGGTCCCATAATAGAAAGGTAATCTCCCTCTTTAACCTGAAGATTTATGTCTTTGAGAACGGGGACTTCCATATCTCCCGCCTGATAATTTTTGTATATATGCTGTAAATCAAGAATCATAATATCCCCCTATTCTTCCACTGTAGATTCAGATTCGGGCAAGGGTTCGGATTCGAGTTCAGTTTCTTCAAATCCATGAGCGGTAGGCATACCCTCAAAAAATCTTTCTTCGGGGAAAGCGATATAATCATCGCCGGTAATACCGGACAATATTTCGTATTTTGAAAGACCATTATCAAACTTACCCAATTGGACGGAACGTTTTTCGAGTACGCCATTGTTTTCGACCCAGACATACGGCGATGACTCCGCATCTGCTATAAGGAAAGACTCAAGCCACAAACCTTTTTTAGATTTTTCGTCACCTTCTGCAACAACTTTCTCTTCGATAGTAACGTGCTGACCGATGAGCAAGCCGTCTGTGGTATCGAGCGAGATATAAACAGGATATTTTGTAGCGGTATCAAGTCCGTAGCCCTGATTTGAGGTAATGGGTTTAGCGGTATCGATAGAAACAACTTTGCCATTCCAAGTAACGCTTTCGTTTGTACGGGAGCGGATAGTGATTGCCTCATCAACATAGAAATCGCCGATATGCTCTTCGTTGACGGTAGCTTTTACTCTAAAATCGCCGGAAGAAGTTATAGTTATGTACGCACTTGCGGTTGGGTCATCGACAGTTTTGATCATACCATCGACAGAAGATTTAACAACAGAATTTTTGATTGAATTTTCGAGCTTTTTAATATTTTTTTCGAGAGTTTCTTGAGAATACTCAGCTTTTTTAAGATTCAGTTTAGTTGCTTCGATTTGATTTTCAAGAGAAAGTTTTTGATTTTTCGAAGTAGCATTTTTATACTCTTTATCCAAAGACTCAATTTGATCTTTATATGACTTTATTTCTGCCTGAGCCTGTTCTCTGTCGAGGCGGAACTGATCGAGCTGGAACTGCATTTCTTCGGCATCGTACTCAAATAACTTATCACCTTTTTTGACGGTATCGCCCGACTTAACAAACACATCTTTTATTTTTTTCTCGTTATCGGAGTCAACAGAAATCACCTCTTGCGACTCTACGACCGCACTGTATCGGTTTGACAAAAAGGAGCTGTTTGTGCTGAAACTGCTTGCCTTTGACACATACGCAATATTGTTGTCTACACCATTTTCTCCCATTATCAGCGGAAGCCCGTAAAAATATCCGGCTGCCCCAAGCCCACCGATTATGAGAAGTATGACGATTACTTTGAGTGCTTTTTTCATTTTGTTACCTCCAACATTGTTCTATTTGGTGTAATACAATCGTACCACAGATTATCCTATATGTCAACCTTTTTTTCACATATTTTAGAGTCAACTTTTAGGGGCTGCCTTTTTTTAGGGGCTGCCTTTTTTAGGGGCTGCCGCCCCTAAAACCCTGCCTTCTTTTTTTTGAAAAAAAAAGAAGCAAAAAAAACTTTTACTATATAAA
>CACXHC010000097.1 GCA_902767285.1 uncultured Ruminococcus sp. | reverse complement strand
GCAGTCGTTTTTGTTTCTATATTTTTTAGTAAATTCTATACAATTAAAGTTTTTTGGAAAGGGTTTGGGAAAACCTTTTTTTCAAAAAAGGTTTTCCCAAGAAAAGCCAGTAAGTTTTCCAACTAAACACGGCTTATAAAATCATCGTAGCCGAAAGATTTTACAACAACGTCCTCGCCATTGTTCTTTCTGTAAACGATAGACGGCAAAATCATGCCATTGAATGTATTAGTTTTTACCATAGTGTAAAGAGCCATATCCTCAAAAACAAGAACATCGCCCTCCTTCAAAGGACTGTCAAACGAATAATCGCCAATCACGTCACCGGCAAGACACGTCGGGCCTGCGAGCCGATAATTATACGGCTTTTCACCGGGCTTATCGGCATTTTTCAGTGGCGGAGTGTACGGCATTTCGATAACATCAGGCATATGACACGCCGCTGATGTATCCAAAATGGCTATATCTATTCCGTTATGAACAATCTCCAAAACCGATGTATACAAAAATCCCGTGTTTAAAACAACCGCCTCGCCCGGCTCAAGATACACATCAACGTTATATTCTTGCTGAAAATGCGTGATGATTTTTTTCAGCTTCGGAATATCGTAATCCGCTCGGGTGATGTGGTGTCCACCGCCAAAGTTTATCCATTTCATATTATAAAGATATTTTCCGAAATTTTTTTCAAAGGCAAGAGCAGTTTTCTCCAAATCATCGGAATTTTGCTCACACAGCGTATGAAAATGCAGACCGTCAAGCAAAGGCAGAATACTCTCGTTAAACTGTGCGAGCGTACAGCCCAAACGAGAACCCTCCGCACACGGGTCATAAATTGCGTGACCTTCCTGTGTGGAGCATTCGGGATTGACCCTCAGACCAACGCTTTTCCCGCTGTTTTTGGCAACTTGGGCGAATTTTTTTATCTGATTCACAGAATTAAACACGACATGATCTGCGTATTCGAGAATCTCGTCAAACTCATCTTTTCGATAAGCAGGCGAAAAAACGTGAGTTTCTCCGCCAAACTTTTCCTTACCCAAACGAGCTTCGCACAATCCGCTCGCCGTACTTCCGCAAAGATATTTCGATATTAAAGGGTAGGTGTAGTACATCGAAAAAGCTTTTTGTGCAAGCAGAATTTTACAGCCCGTTTCGTCCTCGATGTTTTTGAGGATTTGCAGATTCTTTATAAGCAGATTTTCGTCAACCAAAAAATACGGCGTTCTCATATTAATCGACCAAAACGGGAGATTCGTTTATCTGCCACGGCAAACCGCATTTATTGAGCTGTTCCATATACGGGTCGGGGTCGAACTCCTCAACGGTATGAACGCCCGGGAAATTCCATTTGCCCGTTACAAGCATCATAGCACCTATCATCGCCGGAACGCCTGTTGTATACGAAATTGCCTGAGAGCCAACTTCCTGATAACATTCCTGATGATCGCAAATGTTATAAATATATGCGGTTTTCTCTTTGCCGTCCTTGAATCCTTTGAAGATACAGCCGATATTCGTTTTGCCGACAGTTCTCGGGCCAAGGGTAGCCGGGTCGGGCAAAAGTGCCTTCAAAAACTGAATCGGAACAATTTTTGTGCCTTCAAAATCGATTGCCTCTGTTGAGAGCATACCAACATTTTCAAGACATTTCATGTGTGTAAGGTAGCTTTGTCCGAATGTCATAAAAAATCTGATTCTCTTTACATTGGGAATATTTTCTGCAAGCGACTCGATTTCCTCATGATGAAGAAGATACATATCTTTCATTCCGACACCATCGAAATCGTATTCACGTTTGATACTCATAGCGGGGATTTCTACCCATTTGCCGTTTTCCCAATACGAGCCGGGTGCCGAAACTTCTCTGAGATTTATTTCGGGGTTGAAATTAGTCGCAAACGGATAACCATGGTCACCGCCGTTACAGTCGAGAATATCTATTGTGTCTATTTGGTCAAAAAGATGTTTTTGAGCATAAGCACAATATGCCTGAGTTACACCGGGGTCAAATCCAGAACCGAGAAGAGCGGTGAGTCCGGCTTTTTCGAATTTCTCTTTGTATGCCATTTGATACGAGTAATCAAAATAAGCCGAAAAACCTTTCTCTTTACAGCGTTTTTCGTAATTAGCTTTCCATTGAGGTTCGGTTATGTCCTCAGGCTCATAGTTTGCGGTATCCATATAATTTACGCCACATTCAAGACAAGCGTCCATTATTGTAAGATCTTGATACGGCAACGCAATATTCATAACCAAATCGGGATTTACTTTTTTGATAAGCTCTACAAGCTGAGGAACGCTGTCCGCATCGACTTGTTCTGTTGTAATGCGTGTTGCGGTTTTTCCTTCGAGTTTTTGTTTAAGGGCATCGCATTTTGATTTTGTACGGCTTGCTATACAAATTTCCTCAAAAATATCGCTGTGCTGACAGCATTTTTGAATCGCTACCGACGCAACACCGCCACAACCTATAACTAAAACTTTGCTCATGATTTATCTATCCTTTCAATTAAATTAAATTTTT
>CACXHC010000096.1 GCA_902767285.1 uncultured Ruminococcus sp. | reverse complement strand
AAAGAAAAGCTCGTAACCAGTGCAACCCGCTAAGAACGTTTTTTACGCAAAAATGCTCCTTTCGGAATATCCGAATCTGTTTTGAGAAATAGTTTTTCCATGGCATGAGGCGTACTCTCAACCACTTCTCCGGACTCGTTCACTATTTCAAGAGCTTTTGTTTCAAAACTTGGAGCGTTTGGAGCAAGTATATCAAGAGTATCGCCAACAAAAAATTTGTTTCGCTGAGTTATTTCGCAAACGCCGTTTTCGCTGGATTTTTCACACACGGCGACAACGTCATATTCACGAATATATCCTCCGCTTTGTGTTGCCTGTCCGGGTTCTCCGCCCATAAAAAATCCCGTGGAATATTCTCGGTGACTCACTTTGTAAACTTCATCTTTCGCCCACTGAGGTAAAATATATTTTTCGGGGGATTTTTCGTATTCTCTAACAGCTCCGGCATAAGCGTTTGTAACTACTGATGTATAATATGCACTTTTGGCTCTGCCTTCGATCTTCAAACTTGTTACGCCTGCTTCCAAAAGTTCCGGAATATGCTCTATCATACATAAATCTCTTGAGTTATAAAGATATGTTCCGCTGTCGTCCTGTTCTATCGGAAAAAACTGTCCTTCTCGGTTTTCTTCATACAAATGATATTTCCATCGGCACGGTTGAGCACAATCTCCTCTGTTTGCATCTCTGCCCGTCATGTAGCTCGATATTATACATCTGCCCGAAAATGATACGCACATCGAACCATGCACAAAAGTTTCGATTTCCAAATCCTCAGGAGTGTTTTTTCGTATCTCCGCTATTTCGGGAATAGATAGCTCTCTTGCAAGAACAACTCGCTTAACGCCCATGTTGTAAAGGACATTTGCCGTTGCATAATTAACTATGCCCGTTTGAGTAGATGCGTGTATTTCAACTTTTGGAGCGTATTTTTTCGCAATATCGAGAACTCCCAAATCGGCTATAATAAAAGCGTCTGCACCTAAATCTTGAACAGTCTGCATAAATTCAGGTAGAGAGTCGAGTTCATAACTCCTCGGCAGAACATTACAAGTAACGTGAACTCGTACTCCTTTGGAGTGAGCATACTCGATTCCCTTTGCCATATCTTCTTTGCTGAAATTTTTTGACGCTGTACGCATTCCAAATTGCGTTCCGGCAAGATATACTGCATCTGCCCCAAAATTAACTGCAGATTTTAGACATTCTAAATCTCCGGCAGGAGATAACACTTCATATTTGTTTTTCATAAATAAACCACCTATTACTAAACCGGCACCGACAAAAATATCGGTGCCGATTATTGTTAATTAGTTCGCTAAACCTGCGATAACAAGATTATATTGATGCTGGTCGCTCGTTGATGCGTAATACGGCTTAGCTGCCGACTCCTCAGTAGCCGCCTTATGACAGAAGTAATAATAATTTGTACTGTTCGGATAGAGTGCCGCTTTGATAGCCTCCATTCCGGGATTGCACACCGAACCCGCCGGAAGTCCTTCTATTTTGTAGGTGTTGTAGTTTCCGCTGAAATTTTTGGGAGCGGTTGTCTTTTTGTACGGATAGAAAATAGTCGGGTCGGAATCCAAATGACCTTTTATATACTCGCCGTAAGAAGTATAGCCGTCATTCTTCAAAGTGTCAAGACGATTGTGGAAAACTGAGGATACATCGTTCATATCTTCCGCAGTTGCCGCCTCTGATTGAATCATAGATGCAAGAATTATAAGCTCGTCCATAGTCATTCCTTGTCTTGCGGCTTGCTCCTCGATGGTGAGTTTTTCGTATTTTTTGGTTTTACGCTTATCGGTGTCGGTTTCGTACATAACGTTGCCGTCCTCATCGTACATTATGTCGCCGTCCTCGTCATATTTTATTTTGGGGCCTTCGTTCTGAGTTTCATCTTCCTTAACTTCGATACGCTGTTTTGTATAGTACATTCTTGACTCGAAATTATTGAGGAATCGATATATCGAAGTTTTTGCACTTTCACCCTGATAAAAATCATAGGTATCGGGGAACAGATAGCCTTCCAATTTATAATAAGTCTGAGCAACTTTGGGGCGATTTGTCGATAGGAAAGTGAAGTCTTCATCAAACTCATCGGAGTTGCAAAGAGCTAAGAACTCATCTTTATCACAGACTTTATTTTCTGCGAGTTTGTCGGCTATCTCAAGAACAGTCATACCCTCGGTAAATCTTATAGATACTATATCGACACGGTTTGCATTTGACTGAAGATAATTTATGATAGCTTCGTAGTCCATATTATTTGTCATTTCGTATGAACCCTGAGTAAATACTATATCATCATCTTTTGTCATTTTTGCGTAAAGCCTGAAATAAGAATCGTTGCTGATAACTCCGTTTTTATATAGAATAGATGCAATTTCGTCTATATTTGCATCACTTGGAACTTTTATTACGATTTTTTCTTCGGAATCACCACGATTTCTTCCCAAAAGGTCGTTTATACCTACGAGCAGAAATTCAGCCAAGAACACGCCTAAAATCAATACAAGAACAAGCCATACTACTCTAAAAACACAGCCGTTTTGTTTTGCTTTTTTCTTTTTGCGTTTTTTCTCTTCTTTGAGAGCTTTTTTGCGTCTGCGTTCTTCTTCTTTTCTGGAAAGACTTTCATCAAGATCGGTTTTTCTTTTGGGAATATAGCTTACTTCATCGGATTGTTCATCGGGATACTCGGCATCATCATCTATAAGATCGTCATCATCATCGGGAAAAATGATTTCATCTTCCTGTGTTTCGGGATCAAAATTAAGTTTAAAATTGTCAATTTTCTTTTGCTTATTTTCTTCCAACTGTTTACTTAAATTTTTATCATCACTCATAATTTAATTATCCTTCTTTGTTAGAGTCAAACAAATCTCGGCAGTGTTTAGATAATCTCACGCAAGTAACGTTCTGTTACAACTACTTTTACGGGAACATCGTAAGTACCTCTGGGCAGTTTTAATTTTACGCCGTTGCTGTAACAAAGCCCCATTGATACTCCTCCGAAACTTTTGAGGAATCTGTCATAATATCCTTTACCGTAACCCAAGCGATAACCTTCTGCGTCGAAGTTCAAGCCGGGAACGATACATAACCCCCGTGAAACTATTTTCTCCTGTTCGCATTTTTTTACGTCGGGTTCAAGGATGCCAAAATAACCCGGTTTAAGGTCGTCCATACTTTTTATTATATAAAACTTCATCTCATTGCTGTTTCTTTCGCAAACAGGAACCGCAACACGCTTTCCGTTAGCCCAAGCCGCATGGATTATGCCGAGTGTATCCACCTCGTTTTCCATGGAAACATAAGTAAATACGACATTAGTATAAATATAACTTCTATGAGTAAGAACTCGACTTTGAATTTCGGCATCGTACTCGGCTTTTTTCTCTCTATCAAGATTTAAACGCATTTTTTTTGTTGCGTTGCGAAGTTCGATTTTCTCCGCCTTCAATTCATCTTTTATTGACATTGCATCGACTTCCTAACTTTTTGTGAAACTTCTTTTCCGCAGAGCTTTTCGCTGATGAGCAAGCCAAACTCCAACGCAGCTCCGGCACCTTTACCCGTAATGAACTGTCCGTCTGCAACTGCGGGAAGATTTTCTATAACTGCACCTTCGAGATCTTTTTCAAATCCGGGGAAACAAACTGCCTTTTTACCGTTGAGCAGATTTTTGTGACCGAGTATCGATGGAGCGGCACATATAGCACAAACATAACAGCCTTTTTTAACGGCAATATCTATATATTTCTGTACTGTTGCCGATGCCTCAAGATTAAGAGTTCCGGGCATACCGCCGGGGAGAATAACGGCTTCGAGATTTTTTTCGGTGAGTTCATCTTCCGAAATATCGGTTGTAACCGTTATTTTATGAGAGCTTGTTATCAAATTGGAGCCAATGCCTACGGTTTTGACCTCAACTCCGCTTCTTCTCAAAATATCAATAGGAGCAATTGCCTCTGTTTCTTCAAATCCGTTTGCAAGAAATACATATACCATAAAATCATACCTCCGTTTTATTATTGACAATTTTTATTATTTCAGCCGAAATTTTTTCTAAAGAATACGGATTTTCTCCGTCATCACACTTTATGACTTTCCACCCAAGATAATCCGCAGCAAACAAAGCAGTCTTTCGGCATTTTTTCAAAAAATCCACATTTGATTCATGAATATCTTTTTTAGACTCATCGCCGTTATATCTTTGAGAGAGCAGTTTTTGCGAAACATCTATATTCATATCGAGGTAGATAACAACATCAGGTTTAGGAACACCAAGTTTTGAATATTCGAAATCCTCAAGCCACTCAAGATAATCTTTCCACTGAGATTCCGGCAATTTAGATGTTTGATACACCGCATTTGAAGTAGCGTATCTGTCAGAAACAAACAACATTCCGTTATTATATTTATCACGCCAAAATTTCAAATAATCGGCACATCTATCGACCGCATAGAACGATGCGGCGGCGTAAGGGCTGACGCTTTCAGCATTTTGGGAAAGCTCGCCCGAAAGATACATTTTCACCAATGCTGATGACGGGCTTTCGTATTTTGGATACGACAATTTTTCATACTCAACACCCTTATTTTGAAGATACTCGCATAAAAGTTTTGTTTGAGTAGCTTTTCCGCTTCCGTCAAGACCCTCTATTACTATTAATTTCCCGCACATTACAAACTATCTCACTTTTTACCAAATTTCTCACGCATTTGAACGGACTGTCCGCACGACATAGCACCTTCGGGGCATTTACCTCTTACGCAGGCAGGGCCTGCATTTGCGAAAATATGCGGTGCGACTTCCTGAACAAGTTCAAGCATTTGACACGCTACATCTCGAATTTCCCATTGAGCACGGTTACAGCATCTATGCTCAAAAAAATTCAACAGACTTCTCGCATTGAACGTACAAATTATTTTTGTGGTACAAGCATTGGGCAAAATAAATCTTGCATCCTCGTTGGCTTGTTTTTCAAATATCGAATACTGTTTTTTATTCTGCTGTTTAAAATTTTCGATAAGCGTTTCATTATCGAGATTATTATTCTCATCATCGCCCAAAAAAGCTCTGATTTTTGCTGCGATAAGACCGATACGCAAATCGGCATACGCTTTCATTTCGGTTTGCAGAGCTGTGTTGTAAAGTTCCGAAAGCTCGTCCGATTCCATAATAGTAGGCGGAGTTACGAACTCGAAAGAAGTTCCGTCAACGTACCTCTGCGACTGCTGACTGTATGACGCTATTCTGTGACGAACAAGCTGATGCGAACAAGCTCTTGAAATTCCCTCTATTCCGAACGTAAACGAAGCGTGTTCTATTGGGCTTTGATGCCCCAGCGAATTCAGCATATCAAGAAACGAGGCTGTTTTTTCTTCGGTCAAACCTTCCTTAACATCTGCTATATCTGATTTTGAATAACACAATTTGGCTGCCATAGCAACTGTTTGCTCGGGCATAGGTGTGTAAGCAAGTAATGTTACTTTTGCACTCATCTGCGAACCGCCCTCCTTAAAATATCAATACACACACTAATAATTATATCATATCATTATATTAATTGCAATTAGCAATTGCAATTAGGCTATTACCAATTCGCAATTATTTTTGTTAATTTTCTTCATGGATTTTTTTTGGGGAAACCTTTTTTAAAAAAAGGTGCTGTGAAAAATTGGCTTTTCTTGGGAAAACCTTTTTTGAAAAAAAGGTTTTCCCAAACCCTTTCCAAAAAACTTTT
>CACXHC010000095.1 GCA_902767285.1 uncultured Ruminococcus sp. | reverse complement strand
CATAAAAAAAGTTTTTTGGAAAGGGTTTGGGAAAACCTTTTTTTCAAAAAAGGTTTTCCCAAGAAAGCCAATTTTTCACAGCCCCAAGAAATCCAATTTTTCATTGTAAATCAAGCCTTTTTTGTACGGCAAAACGAATCCGACTGCGGAGCGGGTACAGTCGGATTCGTTATCATATACAACAATTAAGTTTTTTAGAGGGGGTTTGGGGGAACCTTTTTTTCAAAAAAGGTTCCCCCAAAAAACAAAAAAATTTATTTGCTTGATGCAAGGTATTCTTTCAAGGCTCTGGCGAGCTGGTCGGGGCAAGAAGTTGGTCTGCCATTGCAGCTTATACCGGAAAGGCGTTCTATAACTTCGTTTATGTCCATACCCTCGACAAGTTTCGCTACTCCCTGAGTATTGCCGTTACAACCGCCCTCAAACGATACGTTTTTAACGATATTTCCGTCAACATCAAAAGATATGCTTCGTGAGCATACTCCAAAAGTTTTATACTTGTTCATATTTGCACCTCATTTGTTATTGTTATTTATGAAAAATATTTGCCACATCAATTCCCGGAGCTTTTCCACCGCATTTAGGGCAATATTTTTGGTTGTCTATCATAGAAACTGTTTCCCAAGTATAATTGCATTTAACGCAAGTGTGTTTTCTTTTTCTCGGCGGCGGGCCGTAAATACACTGCATAATGCGATCTGCATTATTGCTGACAACGGGATTCATTATTGCACCGCATACCCTGCAATAACGGTCGTTTGAATCAACTCTCGCCCTGCACGAAGCACAAACTTTTTCCGATTGCTTCATAAATAAAATCCCTCCCTTAAAATACAAAACATTGGCTCGTTTTTATCGAAATCCCATGTGTGAGTGGAATCTCCTCGACAGAACATCTTTTCACCGCAATTTCGGCAGCGTTCCGAAAGCTCCGTTCTGTTTCTGCGAAATTCCGAAAATTTATTTTTCCACACATCAAAAAAACGGTCGTTTGATATATTCCCCTGAACAAGTTCCGGTCTGCGTTCTATATCAAGACATGAGTAAATATCACCATTATACAAAATACTGCCGACATATATTCCCGAACCGCAAACAAAATAGTTATCACGCAGTTCGTGTTCATACTCAAACGAAAGATAATGCGAACACCCAAAACAAATATCCATTGGTGTATTAATGGAATACCTCTTTTCTCTTATAAAATCCAAAAGTGCGTGAATTTCTTCGCTCGTCAATAATAAATCTCTATGATTCAGCGTTCTGCCAATCGGCTCAATATTTATTACTCGCCACGAGGCAATCTTCATATTGACCATGAGATTATACATATCTTCCAGCTCATGAAAATTTTTTCTGTGGATTACCGATGTTATCTGCACGGGAATATCAATATCATTAAAATAATTTACGCATTGAAGCGTTTTTTCAAAACAGCCCTTGACATTTCTCAGCCACTCGTGCGAATCCTTCAGACCATCAAGACTTATTGTAACAGAATTTAATCCGAGATTTTTCAATCTTATGCAATCTTCCTGTTTAATTAAAGTGCCGTTTGTAGTAATTCCCCACAGAAAACCAAACTGCACTATTGTTTCAACAATTTTGTAGAAATCTTTATGCAGAAACGGTTCTCCGCCCGTAAGACAAATCATAACTGTTTGAGGTTCTACATCTTCAGCAAGTTCTTTCAGCGATTTTATCAGCAAATCCGTATCTATATGATGATTTTTCGCCGCCTCGCAGTCGCTTCCACAGTGCAGACACGCAAGATTACACTGCTCTGTAAGCTCAACAAATAGATATATTAATTTCGGTTCTTTGTGCAATGACTCAATATATTCTGATATTTCGGTCATTTTTTCGGATTTTATTTTTTTCTTATCCATACAAAAATATACTAAAAATGCCCCCACAAGTACCAAATCAATTTTTTAACAGGTTCTTGCAGAGACACTCAATAACTAAAATAATTTGTGTTGTGTAAAAAAATAAATCGAGGTGACAGGACTTGAACCTGCGGCATCTTGGTCCCAAACCAAGCACTCTACCAAACTGAGTTACACCTCGAAATAATCCTAACAGCACAAACTATTATAACGTACTTTTTTGTGATTGTCAAGAAAAATTTTCAAACTCAAATTTGGTTATGTTTGATTTTTTATGAAATCGCTGACGGATATTCCGCTTTTCTCTTTTCGGCAAGAGCAATAATTTTTTCGACTTCTTCATCGGCAGTAACACACGTTCCAACAGGTTTTGGAGTATTGCAGTTACAACCGTGAAAATCCGTTCCGCCGGTTTTTATAAGTCCGTGTTCATCACAGATTTTGCCTAAAACTTCGTTGTCATCATCTCTCGCACGAGGATACGAAATTTCTATGCCGTCAATTCCCTTTTCGATAAGCTCGGGAATTATATCATAGTTATTATAAACATTTGGGTGAGCGAGAATTACAACTCCACCCGATTCTTTAGCTATACGCAGAGCATCAAAAACATCGGGATATTCGATTGACGCTTTGGCTATTCCGAAACGAGGGTCAAACAACTTGCGAAAAACGCTTCCGAACATTTCGTCTGTATAGCCTGCGTCCATAAGAGCTTTCATTATATGCTGTTTGTATATGTTGGAACTGCCGGCACTTCGACGAAGTATCATATCATATGGAATCGGATATGCGTCCATCACTTTTTTTATGGAAAGCTGAATTGCTTGCTTACGGCTGCGAGTGGTACTTCTCATCATCGTTGCAAGACGCTCTCTCGCACATGGCATATAACAAAGAAGATGGACTGATTTTTTATTTTTGTTATCATAGCACGAAATCTCGGTACCTTTTATTATTCGCACACCAAATTTTTCACCGAACACAGCCGCACGATCAGACCCCGAAAGCGTGTCATGGTCTGTCACCGAAATTGTGTCTATACCTCTTTTTCCCGCAATAAAAACAAGCTCGTCAACCTCAGTTGACCCGTCCGATATTTTAGAATGACAATGTAAATCTGCCGGCATAAATATCCCTTCCTTCTTTCATATATCAAAGCTGTAATAATATTATACATCTTTTTGGAAACGGTGTCAATACAAAAAATGCCTAAAATCCGCATGAAATCCGTGTTTTTTTATATACGTTAATTTTCAAAAGCTGTATTTTATGACTTTTTGGATATTTTTGTATATATATTTCCCATACGAAAAATTATTTTTTATCACCATATCCAAACTTTAAATAAAATTTACATAGAAATTGCTTGACAAAATTTCAGTGTAATGATACAATATCAAAGTGAAATTGAAATTCGTTTTCATTTTCAAATGTCATCAAAGGAGATTTTATAAAATGTCAGTATTAAAAAGAACCATAATTGCACTGTTGGCTGTATTGCTTACATTAAGCATGACCGCTTGTGATTTCAGCCGTCAATCTCAAAATAAATTCGGCAGTAATTCGGCACAAACGAGCGATTTGCCCGACAAACTCAGCATAGTAACAACTATTTTTCCGCAATACGATTTCTCTCGCCAAATTGCCGGAAATCTCGCCGATATAACCATGCTTATCGGCCCCGGTGAGGAAGCTCACACCTATGAGCCTACCCCTCAGGATATAATAAAAATCCAAAATGCGGATATTTTTATATATGCAGGTGGTGAGTCGGAATCTTGGGTAAACGGCATTTTGGGTTCGTTTGATTCAAGCAACATCAAAGTAATAGATATGATGGATCTGTGCAGTGTTGTCGAAGAAGAATTTACTGAAGGCATGGAACACGAAGAGGAGACTTCCGACGCAAACGAAAAAGAATACGATGAACACGTTTGGACTTCAATAGACAATGCTCAGATAATTTCTCAGGCAATAGCAGATGCACTTTGCACCGTTGACGAGGAAAATTCCGCAGTTTACAGAGAAAACTGCGTAAAATACTTGTCTGAATTATCATCGGTAAAAAAAGAGATTTCTCAAATCGTGAACAATTCCGAGAGAAAAACACTGATTTTCGGCGACCGCTTCCCCGCACGATATTTCATTGATGAATTTGAGCTTGATTATTATGCCGCTTTCGCAGGCTGTTCGGAACAGAGCGAACCAAGTGCCGGCACTGTTGCTTTTCTCATAAACAAGGTCAACGAAGAAAAAATCCCCGTAGTTTTTTATATTGAGCTTTCAAATGGAAAAGTCGCAAAAACAATCGCCGAAAGTACCGGTGCAGAAACAATGTGCTTCAACTCCGCACATAATGTCAGCATGGAGCAATTTATTAACGGAGTCACTTACATAGATTTGATGAAACAAAATGCCGAGGCTTTAAAAATAGCATTAAATTAGTGAAAAACAACAGCCCCAGGAAATTTCCAATTTGTTGGTTATTTTCTCTTCTTTTTTTTGAAAAAAAAAGAAGCAAAAAAAACTTTTACTATATAAATTTTACTTGTTTCAACTAGGTCTTGTTTGAAAAATAGAATCAATTGTTCAAAGTAACCAAATCATGCAAGCAGCCATATATACAAATGACAAGAATGATTTGTCAAGT
>CACXHC010000094.1 GCA_902767285.1 uncultured Ruminococcus sp. | reverse complement strand
TTTTTTGCTTCTTTTTTTTTCAAAAAAAAGAAGGAAAGGGGGAACAATAAATTGAAAAGATGCCTCAATTGCAGACAGACTTATGAAGAAGGTATAGAAGAATGTCCTTTCTGCGGATACAAGCCACGAACCAAAAATATTGTCACTCGCAAATACGAAATACCAACAAAAACAACAACGACCACTCCGAAAAATGTGTATGCGTCATCGTCGCACACGGGAGCATTCTACTTGAAAAGCGGTGAAAAACTCAACGACCGATATTCTATAACCGGAGTAATCGGTTATGGGGCTTTCGGAGTCGCTTACGAGTGTTTTGACAAAATCCAAAAAACAAACGTTGTTGTTAAAGAATATATGCCCTCGCACCTCGTGACCCGTTCAAAAAATGGCAGGGATGTTGAGGCGTTCTCGGAAGATGCGTCAGTTAAATTCACCGCAGGCAAAAATGCTTTTATAGAAGAAAATACAAAATTGTTCGAAAATAATATTGAGTGTGTACCCGAACTTATTGAGTGCTTTCAGCAAAACAACACGTCATATGCCGTTACTCAGCTTATTGAGGCTGAATCGCTCAGTTCGCTTATAACTCGCAAAGGAAAAATTTCATACGAAACAACAATAAGCCTTATCACAAGCGTTCTTCAGGGACTACGCCGATTGAACAAACTCGGAATTATCCACGGCGATATATGCCCCGAAAACATAATCGTTGTTTCGGAAGAAAGAACTTTCCTTCTCGACTACAATCTTTCTGACTTTAACCGAAATGTCTACACTCAAAGAGAATCCGGAAAACCTCGCCCCGGTTACAGTGCTTTGGAACTCTATTACAAAGATATGGAAATGGGGCCTTGGACTGACGTTTATGCCGCTGCCGCAGTTATGTATAAAATGCTCACAGGAATGGTTCTTCCAAATGCCATAAAACGCAGCTCCGAAGATACCGTTCAGCCTCTTTCAAAACTGGGTGTTCCTATAAGTCCGGGTGCCGAAGAAGGATTAATAAAAGCTCTGAAAGTCGATTACAAAAAAAGAACGCAAAGTCCCGAAATCTTTCTTAACAGCTTTTTCGGTGATGAGTTCAGCAATATAAGAGCCGAAAAAAAGCAGTCCGCACCAAAATCATCTTATACAACCCCTACAAGAAAACAAACTCCAGTTCAGCAAAACGATTTCGGCAGTACTTTTCTTACCGGAATTTTGGTTTTTCTCACGCTTTCTATTATCGCCGTTGTTCTGTGGTTCTTCATTTCGGGAGTGTTCCCTACTCCCGGTTTTGTCAGCGGATTTTTGGGCGACAACTCCGATTCTCCTGTTACCTCTGAAACCTTCAAAGACGAAAACAGTAAAAACGAAGAAACATCAAGCCAAGACAACGTATTCTCCGTTCCCGAAAGCAGTTCATCAAACAAATCGCTTGATGATATATGGAGCGGCATAAAAAGCGACATCGGAGATAAAGTCAGCAGTTTTATTGATGACCACATCACCTCTTCCGAGGGTGTATCCAGTCAAAACGAATATTATGAATCTCAGCCGACTTGGGAAGAGGAAACTTCGTCTTATTACGAAGATAACGACTACTACGATGATGATGAGAATTATTACGATGACTACAACGAGGACGAAAACAACGAATATTACACCGAAAGCGTCCCCGAAGAAAATACAACATCCTCAGAAGATTCACACGGCTATGACATTCCAATTCCATCAATCCCCGAAGATGCCGCCGATTATATCAACAGCCTTATCGACAATTTTGTAAACTAAAGAAGATTATATATCGAAATCTCTTCGCTTGTGCGGAGAGATTTCATTTTATTGTTTATTTCGGCAAGCGTGACAAGCAAATTTTGTTTGTCGTTTGTACCTGCATAAATCAAAGCATCGTCTGCCAGAATATCAATGTCGAGCAAATCTCCCTGAGGTAAAAACAAAGTGAGTATTTTTTGCTTTTCGTGCCATGTTTGGTGCATATCATCACAAATTCGATTAACGGAAGATTCATCATTTTGTATGGCATCAGTTACTTTTTCGGTATACAAAATAATGCTGTCGGCGGTTTTCTGCGATACACTGTATTCCGCATAAGCCATCGAAATAATTACAGCAAGAATTATAAAAGCACCATACACTTTTTTCAAAACAAATCCTCCTTTAATTCGATTCGTATTTTTTGCCGTTTGTTGCCGAAATTTTGTATTTTCTCAAACGATTCATTGTCATAACAAAAATGTCTTTTTCGTTTAGATTTTTCTTTTTCAGAATATTCGTTATATACGTTCTATCCACACCGCATATTTTGAGAGCCGAGTCATTCAACGCACCATCGCTTATAACAACGGCTTCGACTCCGCTTTCGTCCGCAGTTATGCCAATATCCGAGAGTGTGGGATTTTCTTTTTCGGGCTTTTTTATTACGCTGAGTTTTCCGTTCGTTTCAACAACGGCGAACAGCACATCATCAAAAGAAAGAATATTCTGTTGTCTGAGTTCTTCCGAAAGTTCATCAACGCTCATGCGAAGTCTGCGGAGCTGGTTTTTGTCCACTTCCCCATTATTTATAACAACGAGCGAATTTCCGCAAATCAGCTTTCTCAGAAACGAAAATTTCAGCATAGCCCCCGACAATATGACTTCAGCTGTTACAAGAACAATCATAGGAACTATGCCCGACATCAGCGGTTGAGATGTGTTTTGTGCCGCCATTGATGCTATATCCGACAACAGCATTGTAACAACAAGCTCAGATGTTTGCAAATCGCTTATTTGCCGTTTGCCCATGAATCTTACAGCGGCGATTATAGTTATATATAAAAGAGCCGTTCTTATAATAACAATACCCATTCCGTCACCTCAAAGCCTTTGTGTGAACAACATTACATTTTACCGAAATTTCAATATCTGCCGATTTAACAATTTTTTTATAAAAATTTCGATTGTTCGGTTTTTCCGAAAACGAAATGTGATTGCCAAATCCAAAAATATCATTTCCGCTTTTCAAAATATCCGAAACACTTTCGGATATTATTTTTTGAAGATACTCCGAAAACATTGTTTCGATATAGCTATCAGAAAAATTTTCGTAATTTTCCAGAACGCTCACTTGAGGCGAACATTTAATTTTAATTTTTAGCCGAGAATTTTCGATATTTCCTAAAACCGAAATTTCGGTTTTGTTGACTTCGCACGAAATATCATTTACTGTAATAATATTTTCGCTGTCGAGCCTGTTAAGAAGGCAGTATGTCAAATACTCGTCCTGATTCAGATTTTTTGCTGTTTCGTCTATATAAGCAACCGTTTTAAGGCGGATTTCATCATCAGTTATTTCAACAACGGCAGCGGTCGGAGTTTCGGTTACAGACGAAAACCCGTTCATTATGCTCATTACAGTAAATGCCGTGCCGTTCTTCTCTCCCGGAACGATATTTATCAAATGGTCTATCGGCACTATATCGCCGTTTTTTTCAAAAGTGAGAATATCTTCCGCTGTTGTTTCGCTTATATAAAAACGTGCCGTGGGGCGTGATTCACTGTACCCGACAAGATTTTCCATTATTTTGGGGAGATTTTCGTTTGCGGTATCAATTCCGATAACAACGGCGGTATTTTGTCCGAAAAACGGTTCGTAGCCTGTACTGTCCTTGAGTTTGCCAACGGCTTCCGAAAATGTTTTTCCTGATACAGTGACTGCCTTGTTCGATTGCTTATCCCCGTCTGCGTAATTATCGAGATACTGCACTGTCAAGCGGATTTCCTCGCCCGAATCTATCCCGACTCCTTTTATAATAAGTCTGTTTTGGAGCTGAACGCTCTCACAGCCGGACATCAACACAAAACACAAAACAACTGCTGTTACGGCAATCAATTTTTTCTTTACTCTTAAAAATCCAATTTTTACTAAATTGAAAATATATTTCCGTATGGGAATCATAACAACAAGCGTAGTCATTACATAAAAAATTATTGTCGAATCGGTGATGATAAGACGTGCCAAATCAAATTTAAGCGAAATATATATTGCAAACATCGAAATTACAGCCGAAACCAAATCTATATTTTTTCGTGATATATTTCGGATACCGCAAAACACCGCCGACAACAAAATAAAATATCCCGTAACCATTATAAATACAAATATAATATCTATTCTGATTTTCAGCGACTGAAATGCCGAATACATGGGAAATTCCGTATATTGTGCGTAATCGCCTATAACACCGAATCCGATTTTTGAAACCATCGCCGAAAGCAAACTCGAAAATATAAACACCGAATATTTTTTTATTGATTTATCTTTTTCAAAAAATATCAGGGGAACCATTAAAAATTGTAGTGGCATATCCGTACTTATAGAAAGAAAATCCAAATTTTCGGCAGAAACACTCATCAGCATGACAACGGCACTGAAAACCAGCACAACCGAAATCACGACCAAAAAAACAGCCGAGATTTTGTTCAATGCTCCAAATCCTCGCCGTGATGCCAGTAATGCCGAAATCATCATCACTATGATAAAGGCAGAAAACCGCACTCCCAAATGCGTGAACACACCGAGTACAAGCGAAAATTTCACGCTCATTATTATCGACACATATATAAAATAGAAAATATATATCTTTTTGATGGGTGTTTCGTAAAGTCTTATCAGAGATGCGACAACGGCGAACATTAATATATATGCTATTCCCGCAACGCTTGCCGAACTGCACATCATAGCCGAAAAAATACTGCAAACGGCGATTATACAGAATATTCCGCTGTTTTTCAATTTACGGAAGCCCCCCTGAGCGATTCACGCATATTTTTGATTTTCTGAAAATTCGGCACTGACGGCAATTCAAAGAATGGTTCTCCGAAACTTTTTTTAGAGCATAAATCAAGGACAATCAAGCAAAAAGCCGTTGTTATGCCCCATACTCCCCAAATTCCGCCGAAAATTATGCAAATCAGCCGTAATGCCGATATAGGAGCATACAAATTTGGGATAACGTATGAACAAATCACGGTAACGGCAACTATCATGAGCGTTGGTGCCCCGATAAATCCGGCACTGACGGCGGTATCGCCAATAACAAGACCGCCGATTATACTTACGGCATGGCCCAAACTTTTAGGCAGTCGGAGTCCGGCTTCTCTCATAATTTCGTATATGAACGTAAACAACAGCACTTCGGCGAATATCGAAAACGGCGTTTTTGACACCGATGTTGTAACTCGTGTTAAAAGTCGGTTGGGAAAAAGTTCGGGGTCGTAACTTGCGAGAGCAACGTACAATCCGGGCAGAAATACCGAAATCATAAAAGATGTGTATTTCAACAATTTTATCGCACTTGCAAAATACGGTCTGTTTGAATAATCATCGAGAGTAGAAAAATTTTCGGACATTATGTGCGGTACGATTATTACGCTCGGACTTCCATCAGCGATAACGGCAATTTTTCCTTTGCAGATTTTCGCACAGGCAGTGTCGGGACGTTCGGTCACGCCTACCCCGTTGAAGAAGGAAAATTCCTGCGAATCAAGATATTTCACTAAACTTCCCGAAGATACAACGTTGTCCAAATCCACGCACGATAATTTGTTTTTGAGCGAATCAACAATTTTTTCGTCAGCGACACCACGCAAATAACATATAGTAACATCAGTATTTGATAATTTCCCTATTTTCAAATTTTCAAATTTGAGATTAGGATTTTTGAGTCGCCGTCTTATCATAGATTGATTTAATTTCAGCGGTTCGGAAAAACCTTCTCGACTGCCACGCTGTAAAACTTCGGTTTGAGGCTCGTCAATGCTGCGGCTTGCGAATCCCTGAACCCCAACCGCAAGAGCAATCTCGCACGATTCAATAAAAATGCAGGCAAACCCCGACATTATCAATGAAGCGGAATCCTCCAAATTATAAATAACCGAAATATCAGTGCAAGTGACAATTTTATCACGAACCGCCGTAAAGACATCTCCACAGACGTTCAACGAAATATCGGCTATACGATTAGTTATACATACAGTGATGAGTTCTTTGTCAACAAGCCCCTCCATACATGATATGAGAATGTTCTTTTGCTCACCGTTACTGTCCAGTTTCATAGTTTTCAAAATTAGGTCGGCAGTACCCGAAAATAATTCTCGTAAATTATGTGCATTTTCGTTTATACTTTTACTAATATCCATGACTCTATTTTGTTCAGTTTTTTTATGATTATTCAGATTTTTTGGGGAAACCTTTTTTGAAAAAAAGGTTTCCCCAAACCCTTTCCAAAAAACTTTTAATTATTTA
>CACXHC010000093.1 GCA_902767285.1 uncultured Ruminococcus sp. | reverse complement strand
TTTTGCAGAGTGTTGACATTTTATGAAAAATCGGTTATTATATATGTATAAGATTTTGAGTCTTAATAAAATGGAGGTGTCTATATATGAAAGATGAAAAAAACGGTACTTTGGGAATCATTATTGCAATTGTAACAGCGGCAGCTGCTATTTCTGCGGCAGTAACGGCATTCTTGCTTATCAACGAGAAAAAGAAAAAGGATGAAGAAGAACTCGAACGTTATCTCGATTGCTCTATTCAGTAATTCTCTCACAACAGAACAAAAACCAAAAGCAGCTTGTCACGTTATTGTATTAAAAGTGGAGGAGCTGCTTTTATTTTTACGAATTTTTAAAAGAAAGGTGTTAATTTTTATGGATAGTTTTATAGAGTTTATTTATAATATAGACCACTCAGTCTTGCTCTTTATTCAAGATAATCTAAGAATACAAATTGTAACGCCTGTAATGCAAGGAATATCCATATCAGTTAATCTCGGGTTTTTGTGGATATTTCTCAGTGTAATTTTTATGTGCTTCAAAAAAACAAGAATGATAGGTGTAATACTTCTTTCATCGTTGGCAGTTGGATTATGCCTAAATAATGTCATCATAAAAAATGTTGTTGCCCGTGCAAGACCATACGATACATATTCGGATTTAATTCCGCTAATCGCAAAACCGTCCGACACGTCTTTTGCTTCGGGACATACAACAGCATCATTTGCGGCGGCAGGTTCGCTTGTAAGATTTTTTGGTAAAAAAATATCTGTTGTAATAGTTATATATGCAACGCTTGTTGCGTTCTCAAGACTTTATCTCGGCGTACACTATCCCACAGATGTTTTTGCCGGAATGATGATAGGAATTTCGGGCAGTATTATTGTATATTACATATATTCAAAAAAATTTGATTTGGAAGAATATAAAATCCAATCAAAAAAATCGCCCCGGAACCCGAGACGATAAAATGATTAGATTTTTTCCATAATAGAAACATCGTGTTTAACTCTGTCTTTTTCTTCGGCACGTTTACCGTTGTTCCAATTATCAAGAGTGCCTACAAGATAGCCTGTGATTCTTCTGATTCTTTCGAAATTGTACGGTTCAAATTTAAATTTGAGGTCAACATATTCGCCGTCAAGAGTAATATTAAGTTCGGTTATTTTTTGGTCTGCGTATTTGTTTATAACGTAGTTCATATAAGCCTGTTTTTCCTCATCTGAGATAGTACCGCCTATAACATTTACAACCATCATAAATCCCCCCTTTACTCGAATATTCATACTTGTAATTATATCACTTGATTGAATTACATTCAATAGTGTCGAGGTCAATATTTTTAATTAAGCGTATTTACTAATTTGTGTTAAGAATAATTGGTGTAATTCGACAAATTATAATTCTTTAAAGTAATTATAAACGAGCCTACAAAGATTATAATATAGTGGTGTGGAATTTTTTATGTGCTTTCTTTATTTTTATGAAAGGAAATTCTTCTTATGTCGAAAAAACAACGTGAATCCGAGGAAAAATACGACATTCTCGGCACCTACGATGACACCCCGAAAATAGCTTCCCGCAATCCGTCAGGAACAAGAACAAAAAAGAAAATATCACGCAAAAAAAAGTATTTTATCCGAAATTTTGTAGTTATAGTTTTTGCTGTTATTCTTGCTCTAACCGGTTCTGGATTTATCTACTACTATAAGACGATAGATTCGCTCAACTACAACGAAACAGGCGATTTTGACGAAACAGGCGATTTCAACGCCGATGGAAGAAAAAACATTAACAAATACGATTCCGATATAAAAAACGGTTCTTTGAATATGCACGTTGAGGATGGAAAACTTCTCAATGACCCAATGGTACTCAATGTAATGCTATTTGGTGCAGATAAAAATGACGGTACCAGTCAGCGAAGTGATACAATGATAATGCTTTCGATAGATAACCGTCACAAAAAACTCAAACTCACATCTTTTATGAGAGATTTGTGGGTATACATTCCCGAATACGGATACAGTAAACTGAATCACTCATACGCATACGGCGGGCCAAAATTGGCGATAGAAACTATTGAGCAGAATTTCGGCATAAATATAGACAGATACGCAATTGTAGATTTTTCGAGTTTTCGTGCTATAATAGATATTCTCGGCGGAATAGACCTTAATCTTACAGCTGAAGAAATCGATTATATAAACTGGCAGTGCTGGAAGAATAACCAAGTTGAAACACGTCACGAACTCACAGACTCTCCGGGAATAGTTCATCTCAACGGCAGACAGGCACTCTGGTATGCTCGTGATAGAGGTGACGAAGAAGAAGGTTTTGCGGGCAGCGATTTCGATAGAACCCAAAGACAGAGAATACTTCTCCGCACACTTGCGAACAATATGAAATCCGCATCTCTCACCGATATAGTCAGCATTGTAGACCAAATAGGCCCGCTGATAACAACGAATCTCAAAAAGAACGAAATAACTACTCTTGTAGCAAATTCGTTGACATATTTATCTTACAATATGGTTGAATATCGACTTCCCACAGATGGCAACTATGATGCCGCATGGCATTATGGAATGGCAACTCTTGATATTGTCGATTGGGATGCTGAACGAAAAGACTTCGCAATTTTCGTTTATGAAGAACTCGTCACAGATGCACTCGAAGGCTATATGACGTATGATATGGAATAATATTGATTTTCTTAGTGCTGTAAAAAATTGGCTTTCTTGGGAAAACCTTTTTTGAAAAAAAGGTTTTCC
>CACXHC010000092.1 GCA_902767285.1 uncultured Ruminococcus sp. | reverse complement strand
TTTTTTTTTCAAAAAAAAGAAGAAGAAAAATAGCCAAAAGACTTAAAAAGCTCACTGTCCAACAGCAGCCCACAAGATAGAGCCTAAAATCAAGAAGGCACACACGCCGGCGACGATTCTTACAAAGAGTTTTTGTTTTTTGTCATAATTCATGATAACACGCTCCGTTAGCCTTCGAGGTCTTTCTCGCAGATTTCGTTTTTGTTTTTGTAGATGCTGTTGTTAGCGATATATCCTCTCACCATGGAAAGCGGATATATATTCGTATTTCGTCCGACTACCGTACCCGGGTTGAGAACACTGTTACAGCCAACTTCTGTATAATCGCCGATGACTGCACCGAATTTCTTTCTGTTGGTTTCGAACTTTTCGCCGTCAATGGCAACCGTTACCTGAGATTTGTCAGACTTGAGGTTCGATGTTATAACGCCGGCTCCCGTGTGCGACTTGTACCCCAAAACAGAATCACCAATATAATTGTAGTGAGGACACTGAACGTTGTCAAACAAAATAGAGCCTTTGAGTTCGGTCGAGTTTCCTACAACGCAGTTTTTGCCGACTATCGATGTTCCTCTGATAAACGCACAGTGACGAACCTCTGACCCCTCGCCTATTATCAGCGGCCCTGTGAGATATGCTGTGGGTGCAATCTTCGCTTTCTTCGATACCCATATATCTTCACCAATTTTGTCGTACTCATCCGCAGGAAGATATTCGCCTATTTCCTTTATAAAATCAGACAGATTTTCGAAAACTTCCCATGGATAATTTACTTTTTCAAACAGCGGTTTTGCTATCGTTTTATCAAAATCAAGAAGATGATCTGCCAAAAGTTTTTCTTTCATTGAAATTACCCTCCAATTATTTTTTTTTGTATTATATTTGTTTCAAATAATTATAAATGTTTTTGTTCGTAAAGTCAATTATCAAAAACACCGTTAATTAAAGAACAATACATATTTTATTATGAATTTTTTCCATTTTTTCTCTGATTCGTAAATTATATCCGAAATGTTCTTTATGAAAATTTGCATTTGCTCCGCTTCTCGCTCTTCGGGAGCCTCTTTGCCAAATCTCGCCTTGAGTGCCGTTTTTGTGAATTTTTTCAGCTCATTTGCACTGACTCCCGCAATATTTCTCGCTACCCTCGATGCGAACTCCTCATCTCCTTCGCCGCTGTTCTGAGTAACCCTTTTGAGCTTTATCAATCGCAGATAATATGAGTACATCGCCAATGCCGATTTTTTTGTATCACTGTTTTCAAATCGCATTTTTCGTATTTTCAATATCAAAAATCTTACAGCAAGCCATATCAATATTATCAAAATAAATGTGAATATCGCTCTCATGATTTTTAGCGATTTTGCGAAAAATCCCTCTGCCGATGACCTCGCTGTAATATCTGTTAAATCTGTGCTTGTGTCGGTTTCGGAATCCGCTTTTATTTCAGATTCGGTTTCAGATTCGGTTTCGGTGTCGGTTTCGGTTTCCGTATCGGTTTGGGTTTCGGTTTCGGTTTCGGTTTCGGTGTCGGACTCTTCGTCACCGTCCGATTTTTTTGATAATCCGCTTCCCGCATAAGAAGGCGTCAGCTCTACCGTTTTCCAACCCTCTATCGGAGAATAGATTTCCACCCACGCATGACCGTTGCTGTCGGGAATTTGACAATAATCTCTGCTGTTCACCAATTTCATATCTTCGGGACTAACAATAAATCCCTCGCAGTATCGAGCCGGAATCCCTGCTCGCCTGAACATCAATACACCGGCAGTCGCAAAATGAACACAATATCCTTTGCGGTTTTCAGTCAAAAAATACTCCACAAAATCTCTGTCAGATGGAGTTTTGCCCGGCGATAAAGTGTATTCTGCATTTTCTTTCAAATATCTTCGTATATAATTGCCAACGTAACCGTAATATTCCTCTACATCGATTCCGGCAAAATCTTCATAGAGAAACGGCTTATTTATAAATACTTTCGTGTAAAATTCGTCTGTTTTTTCATCAAAATTTTCGGGAAGCCAGTTATCGATATTTTCCGGATATGATAAATAATTATCAACAACAAAATTTCGGTATTCGTATTCATCAGCAATCTTTTTTTCGAGTTCCGATGAATCAACACCGGCATCATAGATAATACTCAGAAATCTTTTTTCGAAATCATCGCTTTTAAGAATTTTGGTTATTCGGTTGGGGTCGTCAATATCGGGAATTTCGCCAAAATAGACATTTTGTAATGTCAGATTCGAAACTTCCTGAGAATAAATAGGCTCTCCGCCAAAGCGATTAAATTTCAGATTGCCGTCATATTTATATGATGCCCACTCCAAAAACAACTGCGATGTAACACTCGAACTCACTGTACGGCTTTCAGTCAAAAAAACTTTGTGATTGTAATTTATATTTTTTATGGATACCCTAAAATATGTGTCGGTTGTTAATTTATCTATTTCGAAATTCTCGCCGCCCAGTGTTCGAATTTTTCTGAAATCGTTCAACCTAAATTGAGGATAATACCCATCATCTTTAAATCGACTCCAAAAATCATAATTTTCGTAGATACTTTCGTCGAGCTGTTCCCACTTTTTGCCCGTGTACTGCGAACCCGTGTAAGACCTCAGATAAAGAGGTGCTGTACGATTGCCCGAATATACTTCTATCATGATTTTTCCGTTGTACTTCATATCGCCCAATTTTGAAAGGTCACCATTGTTGAAGCGGGCGGAATTTCCGAATCCGTAGCTCTCCAAAAAAGTTCCTGTTGTCATTTGCTCTATAGCATCGACTATTGTTTCGCCGATTTCAACGGCTTTTTTGTTTTTGGTGTAGTCCGAAAAATCGCTGACACTGCCAATGATCCCCGAGCTGAACGCAATAAACAAAAATATCGCCAGCACTTGCTGAAATACCGAAAATGCCGAATATCGCTCCTGAACAAAAATGGTGTTTCCAAATTTTGGAATATTACTTTTGTCGTTTGATTTTCTGTACCCGAGTGTATCGACAATGTACATCAAAATGCACATAACCGCCAGCATAATAAATTGTCTTTCACCGACAAGACAATTCATGTACAGAGGAAACACCGCAGGCATAATTGCCTCTATCGCAAATCCCAACGAACTGCAACTGCGAATTCCGAGATAAGACAAAATAAAAGTATAGCCGAAAATAACAGCATACAAAAAAACGACCATCTCGTATTTGTAATTGCCCTCGGGAAAATCGCTTACATAGTACTGGGCGGGGGATTTTCCAATAACATCAAGTTCCACATAATGGAATTTGTTTATTGCGTGCATACAGCCGTTTACAACGGATTTGTAATTCAGCCCGAAAAAAATCGCCCCCAATGCCAATACAGATAATGTCGCTTTTAGTGAGTGCTTTTCTATGGCATTGACGCACGCAATTATTGACGAACCCACAAAAGCCCCAAAATAAAATAATCTTATTTCGGATTTGGTAAAATATCCGATTTTGGGTTCTGCCGAATGTGTGCCGAAAATCTCGTAGCTGTCCACCCCGATTTTGACAAGGCAAAGAATCGAAATAACAACTATAATACAACTCAACAAAGCCATTGGCTGATATAGAAAATCGGAACTCACACTTACAGTATCGTCAAGGCTTAATGTAGTCTGCCTTTTTTTGTATAATTTATTTTTTATTGATTCATTCTTCATCAAAAATTTTCACCTGTTCCGCTGTATCGATAGGATAAATTATATCCCTTGGAATATCGGAATTTTTACATACCGATGAATCATAAATATAATAAACCGATGAATCGGAATTATTTTGCGAAATGAATTTATCAAGAGAAAGAGCATTTCCGCATGGCAGCGGCTCGGATAATATCGCTTTTAGAACGAGCGATATATCTTCATATTTTGCAACATCAAAGACAACTAAATCTCCGCTTTTCTGCGAATAAAATTCAGTTACAAAGACCTCTTCATTATCGAGAAGGCTCATAGCGAGAGTTGTAAACTGACCTAAAATGCGGTCTATGGCAGATTTTCTCTCAATTAGTTCTTCGATTGTTTTGTTGGGGGATTCCTCGAAACAGACTGATGACTCCAGCAAAACGGCACTTCGATTTTCGATAGGCTTACTGTATTCTTTAACTATCAGTTCGCCCAATTTTGAACTAAGTCCCCAATGAATACGCCTGATGTCATCGCCGTCACGGTATCCACGCACTTCAAAAACTTGTGAGCGGTCATCGCCCTTCTGCGTTGCGGAATAAATATCGCTGTCGCAGTCAACAGACGAGTGAACGAGCAGATCCACAGGCTTTCCCGAAAATGACGGAGTAATTAGCATTTCGACATTTTCGTCATTGATTTTCACAGGAAACGAAAAAACCCCGAAAGCATCGTAAACTCTCGCTTTTTTGATTCGCCCTTCGATAAATGACGCATACGGTGCAACGATATTCAAACAAACTTGCTTTTCTTCGAGAGAAGCAGACGAAGTTCTGACTTTTCTTATTATAGATGAATCTTCGGACTTGTCCCGAAAAGTCATTTCGTATTGAATGAGCGGAACGGCAAGCACCGAAGAATTTTTTATTTCGCTGCAAAATGCCAGTTCTCGTAATTTGACACTTACCGAAGAACTCAGCGTTTGGAGCGAAACCGTTACTTTTTTTGACGACAAAAACGCTGTTACCGCATTTACGACAGTAACCAGAACAATAATGTAGATGATAAACAAAGGCATATAGCTGTCGCAGTAAACATAAAACATGAATAAGCCGAACAAAATACTTATATATGCTATTCGATTTATAAACATAAAATTAACCCTTAATTTTTGGTTCGTTAACGCTTTTGAGGATATCGGAAAGAACGCTGTCGGACGTTACCCCCGAAATTTTGGCTTGTGAACTCATAATCACTCTGTGAGAGCAGACATCGATAAAACTATTTTTTATATCTTCGGGGATAACGTAATCACGTTTATGGAGAAAGGCACTCGCCGCCGACATATTCGACAAAGCCAAAGCACCTCTCGGACTCACCCCAAGCGAGATGAGCGAATTTTCTCGGGTAGCTTTAACGAGCTTGGCTATATATTCGAGAATCTCGTCACTGCGGTAGATATTATCAACGTTTTTTTTCATTTCGACAATATCGTAAGCAGACGCAACGGGAGTGACTGAGGAAAGCGGGTTTGTTCCCTGACGTTCTCTGAGCATGGTTATTTCGTTCTCCAAACTCGGATAACCCATTGTAAGTCTGACTGTGAATCTGTCCATTTGCGATTCGGGGAGCGGTAGAACTCCGGCTGAGCCAATGTGATTCTGCGTAGCTATTACAATGTGCGGTGACGGACACTGACGAGTAATGCCGTCAACAGTTACCGAATGTTCTTCCATAAGTTCGAGGAGTGCCGACTGCGTTTTGCTTGATGTTCGGTTTATCTCGTCCGCAAGAAGAAGATTACACAGTCCCGCCCCTTTTTTGTACTCGAATTTTCCGGATGCCTTGTTGTACATGGAAAATCCCGTAATATCGGAGGGCATTACATCGGGCGTGAACTGAACTCTTCGACAATCTAACTGCATAGCTTTCGAAAATGCCAGTGCCATTGTTGTTTTTCCTACTCCCGGAATATCTTCTATTAGTATGTTTCCACCCGCAAGTATAACCTGCATTACTTTTATTAACGTGTTGTCTTTTCCTATAACAACTTTCTTTACTTCTTTTATTATTTTTACTGCCTGTTTCATATATCCTCCCTATGCAAAAAAATTATATCGATATTATACCACCCAAATGCCCTTTTTTCAACAATTTTAGTTGCCTTTTTTTGGGGGCTTTTTGTGGGGAAACCCTTTTTTGAAAAAAAGGGTTT
>CACXHC010000091.1 GCA_902767285.1 uncultured Ruminococcus sp. | reverse complement strand
TTTCTATATCCTTTAGTAAATTCTACACAATTAAAGTTTTTTGGAAAGGGTTTGGGAAAACCTTTTTTTCAAAAAAGGTTTTCCCAAAAAAACTTCCGAAAAAGAGGTTTTCCCAAGAAAACTTCCGAAAAATGGGTTTGAGTGATTGTATACAAAATTCTATGTTGATGGGGGCAAGAGTAGAGGTGATTTTATTATGAAAAAAAGACAAGGCTGGGTAAAACTATACAGAGAGATGCTCGATTGGGAGTGGTACGATGATACCATAGTAAAAATAGTATATCTGCATATTCTGTTAAGTGCGAATTGGGAAGATGCAAATTATCATGGAACAGTCATCAAAGCGGGAGAATTTAAAACAACAGTGCGTCAAATCGCAGCAGATCTCAAAATTTCGATTCAGCAAGTAAGACGAGCGTTAAACGCTCTCAAAAGAACAAACCAAATAACAACTCATACGACGTCGAAATATACGATAATATCTATAAAAGATTGGGGTAATCCTAATTACGTCAACAAACAAAAGAGTATCATTTCAACAAACGAAGAACAAACAGACAACAAACAAACAACAAACACGCTTTTCATTATAAAAGAAGAAAAAGAAAAAGAAGAAGAAAAAGAGAGAGAGAACAAAAAAATTATTCCCTCGCTCGCTCAAGTCATAGATTATTGTAATTCTAAAAAATATAATTTTGACCCTCAGAGATTTTACTCCTACTACACTGCCCGAGGTTGGAAAAATATCTCGGATTGGCAAGCCTTGGCGGATAGCTGGCACCATAACGAGTATAGTCAAAAATCTGAACCGAAAACAAACGCAGGTTCGAGCTTCGATATACATGATTTGGATAATTTAACCCTCTTTATAGATTGATTCCACAATACATATAACAATTTTTTGACATTAGTTACGAAAAATTTATTATTTTGATTAATTATTTCTACTTCCCAAAAAACGTTTTTGTTGTTGCTTTTTAGATATGCTTGTATTATAATTACTTTGACTTACTATTTGCATTGTGTGCAGTTTTTAAAGATAAAGAAAAGGAAAGTTTGATTATGGTTTTCGCAGATTTGTTTTTTTTGTACATATTTCTGCCATTGGTATTAATATTTTATTTTCTTAATAAGAATATAAAATATAAAAATGCGGTGCTTATAGTCTTTTCTCTCTTGTTTTATGCGTGGGGAGAACCGATGGTTGTATTCCTGCTTGTGTTGAGTACCATCGTCAATTGGTTGCTGGGATTGCAGATAGACAAACATCGAGATGATAAATACGGCAAAATGGCTCTCGCAGGTTCGCTCGTGTTCAGCTTGGGAATGTTGATGATATTCAAATATCTCGGTTTCTTTGTCGAAAATCTCAATCTGATTCCTTTTATTAATTTGCCCGTTCCTAAAATAACTCTTCCAATTGGAATTAGTTTCTACACTTTCCAGATTCTGTCTTATGTTATAGACTGCTATTGGGGAAAAGTCAAAGTCCAAAAGAATTATTTTAGATTTTTGCTGTTCGTGTCGCTGTTCCCTCAGCTGATAGCAGGCCCGATTGTCCGTTACAGCGTTGTCGAAAAAGAAATAGACAAGCGTAAAACAACTGTTACAGATTTGGCTGACGGCTCGTGCAGATTCATGATCGGTCTTGCAAAAAAAGTGATTCTTGCCAATAATTTGTGGACTATTGTAGAAAATTTCTTTGGCGGAGATGTTTCGGGACTTTCGGTTTTTGCTACTTGGTATACCGTGCTGGTATATGCAATGTATGTATATTTCGATTTCAGCGGATATTCTGATATGGCGATTGGCTTGGGCAGAATCTTCGGCTTCCACTTTGACGAAAACTTCCGTTATCCGTTCATTTGCCGAAATATCGCCGAGTTTTGGCAAAGATGGCATATTTCGCTCGGTTCGTTCTTCAGAGATTATTTGCTGTACGTTCCTATTGGCGGAAAAATCCACGGAAATCTTAATCTGTTCCTTGTTTGGTTCTGCACGGGTATGTGGCACGGAGCCTCGTGGAACTATATTATATGGGGTCTGTATTTCGGAATATTCATATTTATAGAGCAAAAAATCGGCAAAAAACGTATGAAGGCTATCCCGACAGTCGTAACTCATATTTACAGCAAAATCATAATTATTGTCGGATTCGGTATCTTCTATTTTGAAGATTTTACTCAGCTCGGCAACTTCTTCAAAAATCTTGTCGGACTCAACGGAAACGCTCTCACCGATACCATCGCAACTACTTCTATGATAAATAACTGCTTCTTGCTCATAGCTGCAATAGTCGCTTGCTTCCCAATCTCAGACGTTATCAGCAAATATTTCGATAAAAACGAAAAGTCTATTACAATTGGTCAGTCGCTAAAAGTTGCGTATTGTGTTTCGATGCTCGTTATAAGCTCGCTTATGCTCGTTGATGCCACAAGTAATCCGTTCTTGTATTTCAGATTCTGATAAAAACTATAAATAAGTAAAAAAAATTGTACGAAATATTTTGCCAAACTCCCTCAAAGATGAAGGCTTGTGGGCTTTGAATGTTCGGCAGGCTCCCTCTCTTAGGGAGTATTAAAGCTAATTTTTGCGAAGTTTATAGTAAGAAAGAGAGGATTTTTTATTATGGATTCCAACAACAATAATCCCAACGGCGAAAAAAAATATAACAACAATAATAATTATCGTAAGCGTCAGAATAATAATTACAAACGCAATAACTATAATAATAATTATTCAAAACAGCAGGGCGAAAATTCATCTAATAATAATCAGCAAACCCAAAACAGACAAAATAACGGCGGTAATAATAACTATCGCAAAAATAATAATTATCGCAAAAATAATAATAATTATCGCCGAAACAAATATAATAATTACAATGAACCTAAAAATGCTCCTCAAAACGAGAACCAAACTCGATCTCAGCCACAAAATACAAAAAAATCGGGTGCCGATATTGAAAAAACAAGAACTTTTGTTGTCGATGTCAATAAAGAAAAAACCGCAGAATTAAAGCGTCTTGAAAAAGAACGACTCGAAAAAGAACGTCTTGAACAAGAACGTCTTGAACAAGAACGTCTTGAACAAGAACGACTCGAACAAGAACGACTTGAAAAAGAACGACTCGAACAAGAACGTCTGAGAAAACTGGAAGAGGAGAAAGCCGAACAACTCAGAATCGAAACTCTTAAAAAGGAAAAAGCCGAAAGAAAGCGTGTTCAGAAAGCACGAGCCAAAAGCGATAAAAAATTCTGGGTTAGATTTGCGTCAGTATCGGCGATAATTCCGATATATATTGCATTAATAATATTTACGGTATTTTTCCCGAGGTCAACAGTATCGAATATAGAAAAACGAAATCTCGCAACGTTCCCCGAATTTTCTTGGGAAGATTACAAAAGCGGAAAGTATACCGCCGATATCGCCAATTATTTTGATGATACTGTCCCTTTTAGAGATTCCCTCAAACAGGCGGGAAGTCATCTAACAGGACTTTTTGGAATAAAATACAATAATGTTCAAATTACGGGAGCTATGGAAGTAGTAAACCCGCAGAATAAAGATTCCAAAAAAGATGGGAATAATTCTCAAAAATCCGCTGACGCAGTTGCCAGCGATGGCGGAAAGTACGGCGGAAGTATTACTGATACCCAAACCGACAAAAAGAAAAATTCCGATACCGACACCGAAAAGCAAATGAAGGGCGAAGAAATCGCCGAGGGTGTATATGCTAACGGTGTTATAGTTGTGTATCAAAACGGACATTACAGAGCTATGTCAATGTACGGCGGAGGATACGGCGACACCTATGCTGATTCTATCAACAAGTATTCGAAGGATCTGCCGGGCGTGAATGTTTATTCGCTTGTAGCACCCACAGCGAGCGAGTATTATACTCCCGAAAATTTCTCTGATTATAACGCAAGTCAAGAGGACGATATTATTGAGATTAACGAAATGCTTCAAAACGCAACGGGAATCAACGTTTGTCCTACTCTTCTCAGCCATAAGAAAGAGAATATTTATACACGAACAGATCATCACTGGATGTCGCTTGGAGCTTACTACGCAGCCGAAGAGTTCGCCAAAGCCGCCAATACGTCATTTCTTGATATATCTCAGTACAACCGCAAAACAAAGCCTGATTACGTTGGTACTCTCTATACTTTCTCGGGCAACAATCCCGACTTGCTGGGCGACCCCGAAGATTTCATCTACTTCGTTCCCAAAAACGAAAATTACAAAGTCGAGTATTACGACTACGCATTCAACTACGTTTACGAAGGAAGTATGTTTGTTGATATCCAGATTTCGAGCGAGTATTACAGCACATATATTTCGGGTGACGCATACAGCGTAAAAATTTCGACAAACACCAAAAACGGCAGAAGATGTCTTATTGTAAAGGATAGTTACGGAGATGCTTTTGTTCCGTTCCTCACAGGTTCGTTTGAGGAGATTTATGTTGTGGATATGCGTTATTTTGAACGAAATCTTGTTGATTTTGCAGAAGAAAAAGATATTACGGATTTATTGTTTATGTGCTGTTCGTATTCTGCGGTAGGGCCTAACGCAGACCACCTCGAAACTATGAGAACATCGGGATATACGGGCAACGACCAGCCGAGCGATGATACTTCATCTGAAGAAGAGCCAATCACAATAGATGATGTTTCGGAGCCTGAAAATGATACTCGTGAGGAGTCGCATGACGAAAACGAATATTTTGAGGAAGATATAGTTGAGAGCAGTCCAAATGATGACGATTTCGGCGAAGATTTGGAAGTCGGCATATATACCAATGATGAGGAAGAGTAGATAATTATGGTTGAACTTGAGTATCCTTTCGATTCGGCGTACATTATGAAAAAACGCCGTTCGATAAAAAAGAGTCTTTTGTCAGACGGTTCGGCGAGAATCAAAAAGAAGATAGCCGTTTTGGGCGGTTCCACAACGAATGATATTATATCCATAGCGGAATTATTTTTGCTCAACAACGGAATCGAGCCTGAGTTTTATCAATCGGAGTACGGTCAGTACTGGCAAGATGCGATGTTCCCGCCCGAGGAGCTTGCACAATTCGCACCCGATATTGTGTTTATCCACACGACAAACCGAAATATAGCAAATTATCCGCAAGTAAGCGACAGCAGAGAAGATGTTGAAAATCTGCTCAAAAGCGAGTTCGAAAAATTCGCCCAAATGTGGAAGAGTATAGACGAGCGTTTCAAATGTCCGATAATACAGAATAATTTTGAGATGCCGCTGTTCCGTCTTATGGGGAATAAGGATTCGTCAGATTACAGGGGCAGAGAGAGATTTATTACACGTCTTAACGAAAAATTTTACGAATATGCTGAGTCAACTCAAAATTTCTATATTAACGATATAAATTATATTTCGGCGAGTTTTGGTTTAAAGGCGTGGTCAAATCCTTTGTACTGGAATATGTACAAATACGCATTGTGTTTTGACGCTATCCCCGAATTTTCCTATAATTTATCCAATATAATAAAATCGGTGTTTGGCAAGAACAAGAAGGCGATCGCACTGGATTTAGATAACACTCTTTGGGGCGGAGTTGTCGGCGATGACGGAGTGGAGCATATTCAGATAGGGCAGGAAACAGGAGTTGCACAGAGTTACTATGAATTTCAAACTTATCTGAAAGAGCAGAGCAAATTAGGTGTTATGCTCACAGTTTGTTCAAAGAATGATGAGGAAAACGCAATTGCAGGATTAAATCACCCTGAAGGCGTTCTGAAACCTCAAGATTTCATAGTAATAAAAGCGAATTGGGAGAACAAAGACCGAAATATTGCACAAACGGCAAGTGAAATAAATATTCTTCCGGAGTCGTTTGTATTTGTAGACGACAATCCGGCAGAGAGGGCGATTGTAAAAGCACAGCTTCCGGGGGTGGCAGTTCCCGAGATAAGCAGCGTTGAGGAGTACATTCAGGTACTCGACAGAGCGGGATATTTCGAAATAACGTCTTTCAGTGATGACGATTTAAAACGCAACGAGATGTACAAGGCGAACGCACAAAGGGCGAGTCAGCAAGCGTCATTTGAGAATTACAGCGATTATCTGTTAAGTCTTGACATGAATGCGACGATTGATGATTTTATTCCGATGTACATTCAGAGAATAACCCAACTTACAAACAAATCGAATCAGTTCAACGTAACAACAAAGCGATATACAACTTCGGAGATGGAAGAAGTTTTCGCCAGTGATGATTACATCAGGCTTTACGGCAAACTGACGGACAAATTCGGAGATAACGGCGTTGTGTCGGTAGTTATCGGCAAAAAATCGCAAAACGAACTTCATATTGATTTGTGGATAATGAGTTGTCGAGTTCTCAAAAGAGAGATGGAGTTCGCCATGCTCGATACGCTTGTGAGCAAGTGTATCGAGTCGGGCATAAAAAAGGTAGTCGGTTATTATTATCCGACAGCAAAAAACAAGATGGTCAAGAATCTTTACGGGACATTTGGATTTATCAAGATGAGTGAAGATGAGGACGGTAATTCGGTTTGGTCAATGAATGTAGAAGATTATCGACCCAAATGCACCGTAATAAAGGTTCACAAAAATAATATTTAAGTAAAGGAGATTTTATCATGACCGAAGAAGAAATTTACGAGAGATTAGCAGACGTTTTTAGAGAAGTGTTCGATGACGACACAATCGAAATTGACGAGTACACCACCGCCGATGATATTGACGATTGGGACAGTTTGGAGCATATTAACCTTATCGCCGCTGTTGAGGCTGAGTTCGATATGAAATTCCGTATGGGCGAAGTTTCCACCATGAAGGATGTTGGCGAAATGGTTGAGATTATTGCATCTCGTATAAACTAAGCTTTCTCGGGGCAATGCCCCTTTAAAAACTGAGCTTTCTCGGGGAAACCCCCTTTAAAAACTGAGCTTTCTCGGG